>JAYUWZ010000528.1:0-7879 GCA_043753265.1 Verrucomicrobiaceae bacterium | reverse complement strand
TCCGGGTGGCCGATGAAATCGAACAACCCGCTGCGTACGCACTCGGCGAAGCGCTTCCAGTAGCTGTCCCAAATCTCCACGGCATGTCCGCGGTGCCGGCCTACGTATTCGGGATTGTCCACCTCCCAGCCCTGGGGGAGGTAGTGGACGCTGCCGATGAGGTAGTCCCACTGCACCATGCCCGCGAGGCGCTCGATCCACCGTTCGTGGCCGGGGATGAAATCGCACTCGAGGCCTATTTTGATTTTCAACTGGGGGAACATCGCCCGCGCCTCCTCGACGGATTCGATATAGCGGGGGAGGTCTTCCTTGAGCATGCGCCACGAGTCAAAAGGCTCCGGCATCGGGTTGTGGTCGGCAAAGCCCAGCTCTCCGAGCCCGCGCTCCACGGCCACGCGTGCATAGTCCACCGGCCATCCCTCCGCATGGCGGCAGAGCGGGGTGTGGGTGTGGTAATCAGCGAGATGAGACAAACCTTCCTTCACGAGTGGTTTATAAGACATCACGTCGGAATCGTCCATCCCGCACGTGGAAGGGAGGATCAATGCGCTTCATCAGCCATGTCCGTCATCAAGGCATCCAGCTGCCTTTGTTGTGGCACGAGGAATCTGAAATAACGAATCGCAATCCCCAGCGCTCCACCCAGCAAGACGACGCCGAAGAACAAACCCATGGAGGCCAATTCGCGGTCGGACACCTTGCCGACCACGTAAAGCTGGCGCATTCCCAGGGCCAGCACGGGAAGCATGATGGCGTATAACACGCCGACCAGTTTCAAGTGTGAACGCGTCTCCTGATTGGACGCCAGCGCGGCGCGCATCGAATCCACGATGGACATTTCACCACGCGCAAGAGGCGCAACCGGCTTGAGATAACGCCGGAGAAAGTAGAGGGCGAATCCCCACGGCACCAGCAACAGCGGGAACAATCCCCATTCCTGTGACGTGGTTTTACCAACGACAGCCGATCGTATCGCCAGCACCGTGATAATCGTCAGCCATACCAATGAGTTGGTCAGCCAGATGGATTGAAACCGACGGCGACGAATCATCTGCCGGCTGAATTGACCGGCCAGCCGTTGTTGCTCTTCAGTTGGCAGATTATTGCGGGGTGAGTTCCAGGCACTTTGCAGTTCATTTGAGTTCATGTTCGTTTCCTTTCAGTGTTTGCGTGAGTTGGGTTTTGATCCGGTTGATTTTGACTCCGACATTGCTTTCCGACAGTCCGAGCACCTCCGCCATTTCGCGATAGCCCAGGCCGTCCAGCGACAGAAGCATGAGTGAACGATCGACGGGTTTGAGCAGGTGAATGGCCGAGTAAATGTTTGCCAGCCGTGTGTCGGTCAGTGAATCCATCTCCGGCGCGAACCCGCTGGGAGCCGTCGCGCCGAATTGCTCGATGCGCCGCCGGTAATTCTTTTCCGTGCGGATCCACAGCAAGGCGGCATTGTGACTGACACGATAGAGATAGGTGGTTGGCGTGGCGTCACCGCGAAATGACGGAATGGACTTCCAGACGGCGAGGAGCACTTCCTGAAGCAGATCATTGCGGTCGTCGCCTGCCGCGAAACCGTTGACGACGTGATGCACGATCGCACTGTGCTCGCGCAGCCAGTCGGTGAACCGTTGTTGTTGCTCAGCGGTGTCCATGAGTTTTCTGCAATGTAGGAAGCAGCATAAGCTGATTTCTTACAAACAAGCCGCGATAGGACTGCCCGCCCCAAAATCCACACTTCCATCCAAAGGCGGTGTCGTAGTTACACTTTGCTACTCGGTCCGCGCGAATGCCACTGTTGCTCCCTGTGCGCCCGCCCTTTCTCATCCCGCTGCCTTATGGGGGAATTCCTACTTCGGTGCGTAGTCTTCCCAAGCCTCGTTGGGCAGGTAGTTCTTCAGCTTGTCGTAGGTGGCGGCGGGGATAGCGGTCACCGTGCCTACCTTAAAAGGGCCAAATTTGTCGCCCAGCACCGTTCCGCCGGTCGCGTGGAGCTGCGTCTTCTTTGATACGTACTCGCGGAGCTGGTTCCAGGTCACTGCGGTCCCCTCGGCGATGTTCTTTTCAAGTGCCAGCTGGTCCATCGCCGCGTCGACCATCCGTGCGTCCTCCAGGGTCTGCATTGCAAAAATCAAATAGCGGAACATTTCCGCACGCTTGCCAGATTCGGCGGGGCGTTTTTCCGCGAAGGAGAGGAACTGCTTGCTGAGCTTTATGGAGCGCATCACCTCCTCGCGGGCCTCCTCGGTGCCGCCCTTCTTTTTGATAATGTCCGCCTTCGCGGCATCCACATTGGGCAGAAATTCCTTCACCTTTGCCACGTCGCCGTAAAGCAGCGCGGCGTCGAGTTGAGGCAGCAACAAATCGACATCCTCGATTGCCGCCGCCTTGGCACGCGCGATGAGTTTTGCAAACTCCTCGTAGTCCCCGGCCACCCATTCCAGCTCCTTTGCCACCTCGGCAGGGTCGGGCTTTTCCTGTGCCCCCGCAGGAACGGTGCACAGGCATAGCACGATGAGAAGACTGTAAATCAGGCGCATCTTCGCGGGAGTAGGGTGCTCAGAAGCTCTTCCGCATGTTGCTGGGGAGGATATTCAGCTCGTTGCGGTACTTGGCCACCGTGCGGCGGGCGATGGGGATGCCCTTGTCCTTTAGCATATCCACGATCTCCTTGTCGCTCAGCGGGTTCTTGGGGTCCTCCTTGCTCACGAGTTCGGCGATGACGCCCTTCACGCTCGTGTTGCTCATCGAGGAACCGCTATCCGTCTGGTACCCGGGGGTGAAGAAATACTTCATCTCGAACACGCCATGGGGCGACGACAGGTATTTCCCCGAGATGGCCCGGCTCACCGTCGTTTCGTGCACGCCCACTGCGTCGGCGATTTGCACCATGGTCATGGGCTTCAAGCCCGAGGGGCCCTGGTCCAGGAACTCCTGCTGCCGCTTCACGATCTCGTGCGCGATATTGGAAATGGTCTGCTGCCGCTGGTGGATGGACTTGATGAGGAATTTGCCGTTCCGGATCTTGTCGCGGATGTAGTCGCGCACCTCGTCCTTGTTCCCCGTCTGCGCCATCAAGTCCTTGTAGGTGTTGCTGATACGCAGATGCGGAATCTGGTCGCCATTGAGCGAGATAATCCAGCGGTCGCCGATTTTTTCCACCATGACATCCGGCAACACATAGTTGTTCGGGTCCGGGGTGAAAATCTGGCCGGGCTTGGGATCGAGCGTCGCGATGAAATTCGCAGCCCTCTGCACGCAATCCACCGTGGTGCTGCAGCGCCGGGCAATCTCCGGGAAGCGTTTCTTGCCCAAGTCCTCAATGTGGCCGGACACAATCTTCCACTCGATGGTGCCTTCCTTGCCGATGCGCTTGAGCTGGATGAGCAGGCACTCCCGCAGGTCCCGTGCGCCCACTCCCACAGGGTGAAAGGTCTGCACCATCTCCAAAATGCGATTCAGATCCTCCACTTCCAGGCCTGTGTTCCGCGAGATTTCCTCGGGGGTCGTGGTGAGAAAACCGGTGTCGTCGATGTTCCCGATGATCAGCTCGCCGAGCTGGGTGTCCTCCTTTGAGAGGTCCGAGCCCCGGAGTTGCTCGAGCAGATGCTGCTGTAGCGTCTGCTCCTCGGTGAGCGAGTCGAAGAAAAACTGGCGGCGCTCATCCTCCTCGGTGCCCCGGCGGGCATAGCCTGCGCTCTGCGCCATGTAATCGCGCCACTCCTCGTCGAGCTTGGAAAGCCGGTCAAACTCCGCGTCGAATTCCTCCGCCTCCCGCTGTTTGTCCTCAATCTTCGGCTCCGAGTCCTCCATCTCCAGGGTCGGGTTGCCTTCCAGCTCCTGCTGGATGAGCGCCCTGAGTTCCAGCATGGGGGCTTGGAGAATCTGCAGGCTCTGCTGCAACTGCGGAGCAAGGACCTGCTGTTGGGAAAGTGACTGTGTTTGCGAGAGTCCGGCCATAAGATGGTTGAGCACCATAGTCGGTCTCCGCTCGCGAAAAAGCAAGCATGATGCCATCCATGAAAGAATATTTTCGCCATTTGGCTGGATTGGGCGCGGTTCTGGCTAAAGTCAGTTCCAATATGAATAAACCCCGCACCTTCATTCTTGCGGCGGCGGGCGCCGCCACCCTCGCCGGGCTGCTGGCTCTCCCGGGCAGCAGCATGGCCCAGATTCCGGCTGCGACACCAGCCGATGAAGCCCAGGCGATCGCGATTGTCGCTTCCGAAATCGCCAAGCAGCAGGCCACCATCCTGGAAAACCAGAAGCAAATCGACGCGAAGATGGCCCTTATCACTGAGAACCTGCGCATCGCGAAAATTTTCGTTTCCCGCGGAGGTGGAGCACCAGCCAAATGAAAACCATTCTTTCCCTCATTGCCGTCGCCTGCGTAGCGCTCACGAGCTTCGCGCAGATTCCCACCCCCGAGCCGCCCGCCGTTCCGGTGCCGGTGCAGCCCACGCCGGCTGCCGTGCTCGCGCAGCTCAAGGCCATCCGCGATCAAAACGCACGGCTCATCGAGCAGCAGGCCGCCACGCTCAAGCAACTGGAGGAGATGGAAAAAACCGCCCAAACGTTGAAGATGATGGGGAAGCGGAGCTAGCTAAAAGGGAAGCGGAGTTCGACTTTGCAAGGTGCGCCGACTGAAGTCGTTTGACTACTTTCACGCGTATCGCGTGCAGAAGTAGTTCCCGACTCCATTCGGCCATTGCAGGCTGTGATTAACTTTGAGGCATTTTGGAGGGAGTGGTATCGCCCCGAAGACCTGTACCGGAGGGTTAAAGGCCCGATCCCAGCTTGGGCAAGCGAGGCACGTTTACAAGTTTAGCCTCTCCATATTTACTGTCAGGTTGAGGGAGCTTCCAGCGACTGAAACATCCCGTTGAATTCAAAAGCATTGAGATCGCCATGAAGTTTCACGGGATTCTTCGGTCGCTTGAAGCTCCATCAGAATGACAGCGCAAAGGGATGCTAAACAAATACAGGCACGAGCTCCGCCCCGGGTTTTGATATTTAAATTCAAGAGATCTGAGTCAAAACGAAGCGACCAAACAAACTCAAGTGGCACCTCCGTGCGTGCTACTCCCCGCTCTGAAATCTGCGGAAGGGTTTGATGATTTCGACCTCGGGCTTTGATTCGGGTTTGCGCTCGAGGTCGACGGGGGTGCGAGGGTTTTCCGGCGCGTTGCCGACGATGGGTGGTTTCACGGCCACGGTCTTCGCGCGGGCGGGGCGGCCAAAGGCGTCGGCGGGGTACTTGCCGGGGTCGGCGCGCTTCATTACGTCGACCCACACCGGGAGTGCGAGCGTGGAGCCGTAGCCTCGCGGGACGATGGTGGAGGGCTTGTCGAGGCCCACCCACACGCCGCAGGTGAGGCTCGTAGTGTAGCCGATGAACCATGCGTCGTGGTAGTCGTCGGTCGTGCCCGTCTTTCCCGCGGCGGGCTTGGTCCAGCCCATGGATTTTGCGGCGGAGGCGGTGCCGCGCTCAAAGACCTCGGCGAGCGCGGATGTGGTGGCTGCGCAGGTGCGCGGCTCGGCGGCGCGAAAGCTGGCGTGCGAGGCCCGGTAGAGCACCTCGCCATCCGCGTTGTCGATGCGCTCGATGAGGTATCCCTGCCGGCGCACGCCGCCATTGGCCAGCACGGTGTAGGCGAGGGTCATGTCCTTCGGCGTGGCACCGAAGTTGCCGATGTAGCTTTGCGGGTTGCGCGGGATTTCACCCAGACCCACGTGCGAAGCGAATGCCATCACGGAATCGATGCCCGCGTAATTGCCGATGCGCACCGTCATGGTGTTGCGCGAGCGGATGAGCCCCTCCTCGGCAGGCAGCATGCCGTTGAATTTGTCGTCGCTGTTTCCGGGCCGCCAGCCGGGTCCACCCTCAATTTCACCGGGCTGGATGGGGTCGTCGCTGACTTCCGAATCCGGCGAGAGCCCGCGCGAAAACGCCGCGGCATACACGAAGGGCTTGAACGTGGAGCCCACGGTGCGGCGGGCTTCGATGGCACGGTTGAACTTGCTCTCGCGGTAGTCTCGCCCGCCGATGAGCGCGCGGATGCCTCCGGTGCGGTTGTCCATCACCACCACGCTGCCTTGCAGGTAGTCGGTGGGGAGCTCGGCCTTGCGCGCCTCCGCGGTGAATGCGGATTTCCGCGGATGCGAATAGCCGGGGCGCTGCTCGATTTTTGTGAGCAGGCGGTCGAGAGACTTCTGCGATTCATCCTGCAGCGAGGGGTCAATCGTGGTGTAGATTTTCAGGCCGCCATCGTCCTGGATTGCGTCGTCGAGAATCACGTCGAGCTCCCGCATCACCATGTCCATGGCGTAGTTTTCCTGGGAACTGGAGCGGCGCGTCGCGAGGACCTTCAGCGATTGCTTTTTCGCGGCGGCCAGCATGTCCGGCGTGATGCCGTAGTTGGCGCGGATGTCCTCGCAGTCAGAGGTGGCGAGGCGGTCGATCACGGAGTCGCGCTCGCCTTTCGCGCGGTTCATATCCATGAGGGGCGAGGCCTTGGTGGGTGCGCGGATGATGCCCGCGATCATCGCTGCCTCGCTCAGAGTGAGGTCCGCGGCGGGTTTTCCAAAGTAGGCCTTGCTCGCCATCTCGATGCCATACACGCCGCTGCCGAAGTAGATGCGGTTCATGTAGTGCTCGAGGATTTCCTCCTTCGAGTATTTGCGCTCGATGCGGAGGGAGACAAACACCTCGAGGAGCTTGCGATCCATACTCTTGCGCTGGCCGAGCGCGGTGTAGCTGTTGCGCGCAAGCTGCTGGGTGAGCGTACTGCCGCCCTGTGACTGGCCCTGCGCAGTCCGCACCATCGCGCGCACGATACCCTTGGGGTCCACTCCCCAGTGCGAGAAAAACCGCGTATCCTCCCGCGCGAGGAGCGAGGCGACAAAAAACGGGGACACCTCCGCGAGCTTCACGGGCAGGCGATTCTCCCCCTGGAGCCGCCCCCATACCTTGCCGTCCATGTCGAACACTGTGGAGCGCTCGCGCATTTCGCCAACGCCCTTCAAATCGAAGTAAGACGCCCGCCACGCGTAAATGCCCGCCACCGCTCCGCCGAGGAGGAGCCCGGAAAGGAGCAGCAGGCCGAGCCATCGCTTCCAGCGAAAATGCGAGCGCTGCTTGTTTTGCTTCCGGCGCGGTGTGGATTTTTTGGAGCGGGCCAAGGTCGAGGTATGGGTGTGCGAACTGGAGACGGAAGCATGCCCCAGACCATTCAACCGCGCGAGCAGGAATTATCGCCTGCCCTGCGCTGCAAACCTATCGCGACTGGGCGGCCATGTCGTCTTTCACCTTTTGCAACTCGCCGAGGTACTCCGCGAGTTCGCGATCGAATGCTGCCTTGGCCGCGGCGTCATTGGGGTTCAGCACTTTCTTCTTTCGGTCGAGTTCCAGCTGCCACGCGCGAATGCGTTCCTTGCGAGCCTCGAGCGTTGCTTGCGGTGCCGTGGACGACGACTCGAGGGGCGTGGAATCAGAGCTTTCAGAATCCCCCGAGTCAGCTCCCTCGTCGCCGCCTTTTGAAGAAAGCTGTTCGACCTTTTGGCGGATACTCATGTCCTTCCACTTACCGGTATCCAACCCTACCAGGGCCCAAACTCCCCCGACGCAGCCGATGATGATAAGCAAAAGTGGGCGCAGGGCGCGGGATTCAACAAACAGAAAAATGATTGAAACGAATGGGACAAACAATACCCCAAGAAGCCACAGAATGCTGCGCTGGGCGGCGACAACCAGCATCCAGATCTGGCCGATGACCAGCAAGGCAGCGCAGGTATAGAGAAGATACGCCGCAAAGGTGGAAGAGTGGGCCAGCATGGAAAGCATTTTAGGAGGATTAACAAGCGCGAGGAATGTTATGCAATTGCA
>JAYUWZ010000527.1:0-3738 GCA_043753265.1 Verrucomicrobiaceae bacterium | reverse complement strand
AGGAAGGCATGAAAAATCAGCGCGGGCAGAGTCGAGTTTCACAGGTAGCAAAGCGGAGGAAGGGTTTTTGCGCATTTTGCGGGGTTTTTGAAAATGGGTTCCGCGTAGGGGTGCGGGTGACGCTGCTGGGAATATCGGCGATGGGTCATCGCCGATAATCGTGTGGTGCAAGTGGTTGTTTCGATGGGGTTTGCGGGATTGGTTTTGATTTTCGGCGATAGATGCGATGGACCTGATCGGCTGCGTTGGTGGGATATGGAGGGGGCGGCCTGGTCGGGGTTGTTGCGGTTGTTGCGGGTGGAGCGTGAGATGCGATTTGGGATTATCGGCGATGGGGTGTCGCCGATAATCGGGTAATGGAAATGGCTCGGAATCTGAGGTTTGGGAAAGAGCTGGCGAATATGTGCGATAACGGCGATGGGCCGGTGTGACGTGCGGGGGAGGGGTTTTTGCGCAGTTTGCGCATTTGGCGCGAAAGTGATTTGGCGCGGGGGATTATCGGCAATAACGGCGATGGGTGCGTAGGTGGACATTGGTAGGGCGGGAATGTTCCACGTGTTCCACGGCGTGTGATTGCTTTTAAGAATCCACATCGTGTTTCCTTGCCTCTGCGTACCCTTCCCATGCCATGAAAGAGTATGGCTGAAGTAGGGGTGGAATTCAAGTGCGCCTTCACGCCCTGAAGCGCGGTGCAATAGGTTCGCTCTTAATGTTTATAGTTACCATAAATTTACTGAAATTCGAGCGCATCGCCTTGACTCAAATTCGGTTTCTGGCAGGTTCTCGCTTGTTCCCAGGTCTGCTTGGATTAGCCCTTTTAATCCTGCCGCGCGTAGTAATGCGTCGCTCTCCTAACAGGCTAATCACGAAATTTTCATCCAGCGTCTCTGCGCCTATTCGTACGGATCGGCGTTTTGTCAAAAATACTCGATTCCCATGAATTCCACACTCGCACGCCTTGCCCTCTGGGGCGCAATCGCAGCCTCGACCTCTACTGCCAGTGCTTTCGAGCCCGACGTCATCATCGATAATGCCGATGGCACTAACGTGGAATTCTCCCCCTCCGGCGACTGGATTGCGGAGACTGTCACTGCCAACGCCTTCCGAGGCACTGGCAAGATCACCAATACCACCACTGCGAACGCCTCCCGCTTCGCTCGCTTCTACACCACCCTGCCAAAGAGCGGCCCCTGGCAGGTATTCCTGTGGCGCAATGGCCGCTCCAGCGGTGCCCCCAACGAAGCCACCGCCACCATCACCCATGCCGACACCGCCCCCAGCAACGTTCGCTTCGATGGCGGCGGAAGCACGGGGGAATGGGTGCTCGCCGGTGTCTACTGGTTCGACTCCGCCAAGGAAGCCGAAGTTAAAATCCTCCATGACGACACCGGCCTTCTCGCCGTCGACGCCGTTCGCTTCAGCTTCGCCGAAGCGGCGACGGTCATCGAGGCCAGCAGTTCCAACTCCGCCGTCACCCTCGCCCCGAACGCTGGTGCATGGCCTCTCGTAACCAGCGAAAAATCCGGCACCGAGGAAACCACACGTCTCAGCACCACCACCAGCGCCACAGCCACCTTTACCCCCACGCTGCCTGTCACGGGCGCATACGATGTCAGCATCTGGATTCCCCAGGCCAATGGCGCATGGGTCTCTGGCACCATGGCCTCCACTTTCGATGTCGATGTCGTCCACCGTGGTACCACGGAAGGCTTCACCGTCACCATCCCCTCCAGCGGCGTAAATGAAGGAAGCTGGGTCCGCGTAGGCACCACCTCCTTCCTTTTCGACACCGGGCCCGACGCCGATAACAAAGTCATCATCAAGACTGCAGCCTCCGGCGGCCTCTGCGTCCCCGCCGACGCTGTCCGCTTTTCCAAGGTTGGCGCCTTCGCCGTGCTCATGGACAACGATGACCTCGCGCCAAACCCGCCTACCGATCCCAGCGGCGTGGAGCCCAGCCCTACACCGGGAAGCTGGGTCGTCATCGGGAGCACGCCCGTGGCGCTTGCGTGGCTGGATCACCCTCGCATCGCTTTCGGCCCCGATGCCAACGCCGCCGCTGCCACCTCCACCAACGGCCTCGCATATACTCCTGCCCTGCCCGAAGTCGGCCTTTACGATGCTTACATCTGGTATCCCTACACCGACACCAGCGCCCCCAATACCGTGCTGAGCGTCATGGATGCCCAGGCGCAGACCATCACCCGCACCATCAATCAGACCCAGAGCGGTGCACAGTGGCTTCACGCAGGCCGCTACATCCTCGACCCCGCTAACGCAAAACTCACCATCCAGACTGCCCAGACCGGTGCTGGATATACCATCGCCGACGGCATTCTCTTCCTGCGCGATGGCGAGGAACTCGACACGGACGGCGATGGCCTGCCGGACTGGCGTGAAGTGCTTCTGGGCAGCAGCAGCGCCACCACGGACTTGAACAGCGACGGCATCCCCGACGGTTGGGATACCGATTTGGACGGCCTCTCCGACTTCAACGAATGGGCCTCCGGGTCCAATCCCACCCTTGCCCACTCCGACTCAGACGGATTCAACGACAACGAGGAATATCTCCTTGGCACCAACCCCGTCCAAAACGGCGACACCTCCTCCGCGGCAGCCACTGGCCTCTCCATCTTTATCCCGTAAGCCTCCCGGCCACCCGCCCACCTTATTCTTTAACCCCTTTTTCAAATCTCATGCGCTTCATTCTCGTTTTCCTATTACTCCTGACGAAGAGCCTCACAGCAGGTGAACTGAAACTTTACGGGGAGGTTCATTATCCCGTAAGCTCTCCTCATTCGCTAATTCTCACTTCCGATACTCTTTCTTATACCGTCCGATTCAACTTAATAGGAAGCTGGCCGGATGGTAACTACTCTGCAGTTCATTATAAATGGAATAATAAACTGCCCACCAGTCATGGAGCACTTGAGCGGGTGCCTGTCGCATTTACAGTTACAAACGGCGTAATTGCATCCCACGCCACAGGCACTCGCACCATAACGATTGCAAAATATAAATACATGCCTCTCGCCAATAGGCAGGAATACACTTATGTTATAAATTCTGGAGGGGCGGTGGTCGGCGACGCAAAAGGAAGTTTTACCGCCGAGTGGCGCGCAAAATTGGTTTCGTCCCCGTATCCCGCTACAACATCCTCCTCGGGCGTTCTGGACGTCGACCTCATTTGGCAGGGTTGCGATGGCTCCTGTAATTGTGCCGCAGGCGATGCCACCCCTTACCCTGGCGGTGGCATAGCGATCGACATGGGGGAAGGCAAATTCTCCGACTTTCGCAATACCCTCGTTTTTGATCCGGATAACCTTGGTGATAGTCCGGTGACTCGTGAAATGTTCTGGCCAAAACTGGCCGATGGCGCGGAACTTGTAAACCCGCTTCAAAGCGTCACGGGCCCAGGGCCAAGTCCCGATACCGCAACCTTGCGCCGGATGGATCAGATCCTTACGGAGGATTTTCTGGTGGTGCTCAGCGACATTACCGATGGAGTGAGGGTTACGCTTTATCCAAGACCTGCGAATCCCGTGAAAGTGGGCGGTCTTTACGTGCCCGATGCTGCGGCGCTCAAGATTTACGAGTTTACCAAAAACACTCCCGTAGCCCCGGTTACGGAATCGATTACGGTCAACCAGGCAACCGAGGTTACGGGTATCCGTTCAGCCATCGCACATTTTTACTACCACGATGTCGACAAAACCAAGGAGGAGGAAATGCCAACAG
>JAYUWZ010000526.1:0-7896 GCA_043753265.1 Verrucomicrobiaceae bacterium | reverse complement strand
GTTCGCAGCCCTGCACCCAGCGTGGCCGCGGTGGCGGCCACCTCCACCCGAATGCCGCGCCTGCGTAACTGCACTGCCAGATGCGCAAAATCCGTGTCGCCTGTGACAAGCACCACCACGTCGGGCCTCATCTCCACGGAGAGTTCCACGGCGTCGATGGCCATCATCACGTCCACATTCGCCTTATAGTGTTCCGCGTCCACCGGCGAGCCATCCTTGGCCACCACGAGGAAGCCGTGCAGCCGCAGCCAGTGAAGAAACTTGTTCTTCCTGTCCCGCTCCGCCTGCCACTCGGGCATCGCGGGCGGGAGCCCTGCGTAGACGACCATCTCAATCAACTCCCGATCTCCGGCCAGGTGATCCCGCAGCTTTTCCCAGTCCAGCTTGCGATTCATCCCCTTCGCGGAACTGGTGATGTTCGATTCATCCACAAAAATCAGCACGCGACGGACTCGCGGCGGTGGGCTTGCTGGCGTGCGTTTCATTGGAATTCATACTGCACGGAGAACAAGGAAATGCGCCATGGAATTCCACCCGCCCTCAGGAACGGTGCGTGATTAAAAGTGGGTGCGGTTGAATGAGAGAAAAGTGAGTCAGAAACGCGGGTGTAATTTCTTGAGCACTTTCCCAAACCTTACCCTCAAGCCGGGGACGCCGCAAAATCAGAATAGGAGCGCGGTCTGTGTGCGAAGCACCAGCCGCAGCAATTCCCGCCAGCCACATGACGGGTTCGAGCAAAAATAGGCCAAGGAGCGGCGGCATTCCTGCCGCCGTCTTCATAGCGCGAAGCGCCACGTTGAACCACCCCCTCAAGAAATGTGATTTAAAAAGGTGCGGTTGAACTCGTGACTCCATTCACCAGTTCCATCCCATCCAAATCCCCCGTGACACCAACGCCCCGATGACCTATATTCCAACCATGGAAAACGGAGGTGGGAGAGACAGGGCTGCGAGGAACCAAGTGCATGGATCACACAGGAAAGAACATATTCTTTCCTATGCAGGCCCCGCCCCGCAAAACCCACGAAACGCACATAGCGCAACAACTGCAACAACCCCCCTCCGAATCGGCCCCAACGCACCGCAATCCCACGTCGCATCTATCGCCGATAATCCGTTCCCATCCCACAACAATCTAGAAATCAGGCGCTTGCGTTTCGGGATTATCGGCGACGCCCGATCGCCGATAATCGCTCACGACATTCTCCGCAGGATGCGCAACAACTGCAACAACCCCACGCGATCTGAAGTGCGGGAGCCAGCGACCAAGGTCGCGTTCCGAAAACCTACACTTAAGGCTCCCGCTCTGGCTGGGGGAGTCGTGGAAGGCTGGCGGGATAGCTGTCCCCTTTTACTCATTCAATCCTCACCCACTTCGAATCACGCCCCCAGGAACTTTAGCGTGCCAGATCGTCACGCTTGCCCACTGCCGCATCACATGCTGTTCTCCGCCCCCTCATTTCTCCTGATGTCCCGCACTACGATTCGCACTGAAGCATTTGCCCGCGCAGGGCTCGTTGGAAATCCCTCGGATGGCTACTTTGGCAAGACCATCAGCTTTATCATCCGCAACTTCTCCGCCCGTATCGAACTCACGGAGTCCGACAAGATCGAACTGGTGCCCAATGAACGTGATCATTCCTCGTTCGACAGCATCGACGAGCTCGTCTCCGACGTCGCCCTCTACGGATACTACGGCGGTCTGCGCCTGCTAAAGGCCACGGTTAAGCGCTTTTACCGGGAGTGCCGCGCCCGGGAGGTGGCGCTGCACGATCGCTGCTTTCGCCTGAAATACCACAGCACCATCCCAGCCCGAGTGGGAATGGCCGGGTCGAGCGCCATCATCACCGCGTGCCTGCGTGCGCTCATGAAATTTTACGGCGTGACGGACAAGGAAATCCCCCGAGCCATCCAGCCAAACCTCATTCTCAGCGTGGAGAACGAGGAACTGGGCATCCCGGCCGGGTTGCAGGACCGCGTAATCCAGACTTACGAGGGCGTGGTATTCATGGATTTCGACAAGGGCCATATGGAAAAGGCCGGGCACGGCATCTACGAAGAACTGAATCCCAAGCTCCTCCCGCCGCTTTACGTGGCCTACAAGAGCAAGCTGGGGGAGGGCACCGAGGTGCCGCACAATGACATCCGCAAGCGGTGGCTCGCCGGCGACAAGGAAGTACACGATGCGATGCAGCAATGGGGCGCGCTGGCAAAGGAAGTGCGCGATCTCCTGCTCGCGGGAAAAGGTCAGACCATCGCTCCTCTATTGAATGCAAACTTCGACCTCCGCCGCAAAATCTACGGTGACATGATGGGGGCGGGCAATGTGCAGATGGTCGACACCGCGCGAAAGCTCGGCTGCTCGGCGAAATTCACCGGCAGCGGGGGTGCCATCGTGGGCACCTACGACGATGAAAAGATGTTCGAGGCGCTCGTGGAAAAGATGCACCCCCTCGGTGTGAGCGTGTGCAAGCCGCAGATCGTGGCACGGGGAGGTGCACGATGAGCACCGCACCCGTGCGCAAGGCGGTGATTCCCGCAGCGGGCTACGGCACCCGCTTCCTGCCCATCAGCAAGGCGGTGCCAAAGGAGATGCTACCCATCATCGACAAGCCGGTGATCCAGTATGTCGTGGAAGAGGCCGTCGCCAGCGGCATCACGGATATCCTCATCGTCATCGGGCGCAGCAAGCGCGCGATCGAGGAGCACTTTTACCCAAACCGCGAGCTGGAGGAAGAGCTGGCCGCGAAAGGCAAGACGGAGGCGCTCGCTGCGGTGCATGCCGTCAACCGCCTCGCAAAGATACACTTCGTCTGGCAGCACGAGATGCGCGGTCTCGGCGACGCCGTGCTCTATGCGCGCGAGCATGTGGGCAATGAACCTTTTGCGCTGCTCATGGGAGACACCATCGTGGAGCCCGCGCCCGGCGCGACTCCAGTGACCCGCCAGCTGTGCGACGTGTGGGAACAGCACCACGGCAGCGCCATTGCCGTGGAGGAAGTCGCACTCGAGCGCGTGAGCCGCTACGGCATCGTGGGCGGCGACGAAGTCGCTCCGAACCTGGTGCGCGCCACCAAACTGGTGGAAAAGCCCAAACCCGAGGAAGCCCCCAGCCGCCTCGCAATCACCAGCCGCTACGTGCTTTCGCCGCGCATCTTCGAGTGCCTCGACGCCACGCCTCCCGGCAAAAACGGAGAGTTGCAACTCACCGATGCGCTCGCGCGCCTGCTCGCGCTTGAGCCTGTCTTTGGCTGGCGCTACGGCGGACGCCGCTTCGACATCGGCGACAAGCTCGGCTTTGTGAAAACCAACGTGGAGTTCGCCCTGCGCGATCCCTCCATGGCCGCGGAACTCCGCAAATTTCTCTCTACACTCCCATGAAAACACAGCGCATCGGCAAAAGTGATTTGGAATGCACCCGCATCGGCTACGGCTGCTGGCGTCTCGCCGGCAGCGAGGGCGGCCCACGCCTCGACGCCGCCGATGGCCGCCGCGCCGTACAGGCTGCGGTGGAGGCAGGCTACACGCTGTTCGACAACGCGGATATCTATGGCCGTGGTGAGTGCGAGCGCATTTTCGGCCAGGCCCTGAAAGCCATGCCCGGCGTGCGCGAGCGCATCGTGGTCGCCACGAAGTCCGGCATCTGCCCGCCATGGGACGGCGCGCAGCATTGCTACGATTCCTCCGCCCATCACATCATCTCCAGCCTCGAAGGCTCGCTCTCCCGCATGGGTCTGGACTTTGTGGATTTGCTCATGATCCACCGCCCCGACTACCTGGGCGACACCGCCGAGATCGCGGCGACCTTCACCAAGCTGCGCGAGCAGGGCAAGGTGCGCTGGTTTGGGGTGAGCAACTACAAGCCCTCCCAATTCGCCGCACTGCAAAATGCATGCACATTCCCACTCATCACCAACCAGGTCGAGGTGAGCATCGCATCCCTCTCCACACTCGATGATGGCACACTGGATCAATGCGTTGCCGAAAGCGCCACCCCCATGGCCTGGAGCCCCCTGGCAAAGGGCGCGCTCTTTGCCGCGCCGCGCGATGAGCGTGAGTCGAATCTCCAGGCGCACCTCGACGTGCTCGCCACGAAACACGGTGTGGGCCGCGCGGAGCTCGCACTCGCATGGCTGCTCCACCACCCGAGCCGTATGCTCCCCATCATCGGCACGGTAAATCCCGACCGCATCCGCCACACTGTCCGGGCCGATGCCGTGGAACTTTCCCGCGACGAATGGTATTCCCTCCTCATCGCAGCAAAGGGCACGAAGCTGCCGTAAACCGCTACTTCAGCTTGTCTTTGGCGACGGAGATTTGGATGAACTTTCGGGGCGCGGAATTGTCGTCGACGAAGGATGGCCGGATGGGTTCGGGGAAGCCCGCCCCCTTGAGGCTGTCGATCACGGCGTTGGCGAGGTCCCGATCCTCCTCATAAAAAAAGCGAACCTCAGTCGTGCTGGCCACACGCTTTCTGGTCTGCGCACTGGGCACAGGGAATTTCATTCCGGCGGCAGTCAGGGTTGTGATGAATGGACCGGCTTTTCCCTGCGCCACGGTATCGTCCTCGGCCACGAACATCTCGCACAGCGCACCCGAGAACAAAGGGTTGGTGGCTGCGGTCGTGCCCAGGATCTGGTAGCCGCTGCCAGCCAGGAAGCTTGTCGCCGGCTGCACGAGGGATTCCTTTGGGTCGGCAGGATTGGGCCCATAGAGCAGGCCCACGAGCTTGCCATCGCGCGTAAGCACGGGCCCGCCCGCGTCGCCCACTGAAAAGGTGCGATCAAGGAAGAGAGTGTCGCTTTCCGGATCATACCGCAGGAGGCGCCCGGAGCGTCTGCCCGAGGCAAAGCCGAAGGACGTCACGGGTTTTCGGAAAAGGCTGGCGACGGCCAGCTCGGCAGACTCCACCACGCCGGTGATACGGCCAATGCCCGGGACGATGTTGTCCGGAACCCAGGGGCCCGTAATAGCCACCGCAGAGAGTTTGCGGGATGCGCCTCCCTTTGGAATCGAGAAGGTGGCCACCAGGTTTTCCGGCTTCGGATCTTCCGAGAGGCTGCTGACGCGATACAGTTGGATGTCACTTTCGGGGAGGAGGGAGCCGGGTCCCAGGAGATAGGTTTTTGGGTCGCCCGGTTTCTTCAGGAAGATGCCCATCGTAGCCACCCAGGAGCGGGTGGCTGATTTGATTTTCACGCCCGCACCGGGTGTGAGGGCGTCGGGCTTGCTCAGGGTCACATCGAGCGGTCGCTGACTGACCGCCACAAACTTGTCCTCCGTCAAAGTAATGGCGTTTTGGATTACGGCATCATTGGGATAACTGGCCTTCAGATCGGCGAGTGGTTTCGTGAGTTGCTTCCGGAGATTTTCGATCTCTGCCACCAGTTCTTTGCGCTCTTCTATTTGCCGGGTTTCTGCAGCCACCCTGGCCGCCTCGATTTCCCGGACTTTTTGATCATAGGCATCCAGCTTTCGCCTCTGGTCCTCAAGTTCGAGTGCATCGCTGTCATTCTTAGCCTTGATGCGCAACTCTTCCTCCTTCTTTGCGATCCTGTTCTTTTCTGCAAAATAGCCAAACCCTCCACCGAGGACGATGACTACAAGGCCAACGAGCCACCCACGTTTTCTAAATTCCAAATGGATCGAAAGAGCCAGGCTTTCCCTGACGAAGGTCTCCTCGATTGCATTGAGATCCCTGTATTGCTTGGCCAGATTCAAGCGTGTGCGGTCTGCGAGAAGCGCCGTCGTAGGACGGTCCGCACGATCCCAGCCGCGGGCGAGTTCGCGGAACGCCACCCGCTGGTCGCGATAGGTGCGCAGAAGCTCCCAATTTTGCAGGAGTGATTCGTCTGCCAGGGAGTAATCTGTGGTGCCGTTTGCATTATAGTTGGCAGCCAGAATGCCAATCGACTTCAGCAGCTTGAATCCTGCGGCGGGACCCTGGCTCTTACTTTTCTCCGATTTAGTGGGACGAGTGTAGAGCCACTTGAGGATCCACGTAAACGAGACGCTTTTATGTTCATCGGCGCCTTCCTTAAATTCGGCTGCATCCTCCGGCAGCCGGACGAGCACCATGCGCCCGCCGGAGCCGTCGAGGCGAACCAGGAAAGGAATGAGGCGCATAATGTCCTTCATCTCCTCCGGAGTCGCGCGCTTTAATTGGTCCAACGCTGGTTGGAGCCGTTCGTCTGCGGCGGACTTGTTGAAGGGTTGCAAGGCAACGAAGCCGGAGAGGGATACGTCGTCGGGCTGTGATTCTTCCACGGTTGAGGAAAGGTCTGCGCTGGTGGAGTCGGGCAAGCCCTCCCCCAATGCAGCCGATCGCTTCTCGGGTGTGCGAATGCTTGTGAGCGTGGAGGCCCAAAAACTGAGCATGCCTTGCGCCTCAGTGCGATCCTTGGATGCGTCCAGGCGGGCTCCCAAGGCGACGCCCTGGCGGAGGAATTCCTGGATTTCATCGCGGCTGGGCGCTTCCTCCATTTCCAAAAGCGCGTGGTGTCGGCGGCGCATCCCCGCGAGATTGTCGAAGGCGCGTGAGGCATCCGGTGCAGCAGAGGTGGTAGTCATGACAGAAGGAATCTTTGGAGGGATTGAGAAATGCTTTCGAGCTCCCCGCAGGCGGTGAGCAGTTTATCATCGGAATTGTGAAAGCTCTCGGCGATAAAACCCTCCAGCGCTTCGAGCCGGCTGCGGACGTCGTTTTCATCCGCGATCTCCGGAGGTTCCGTTTTTTCGAGCTTCAGTGCTCCTCGGAATTTGAGCGCGAGGGGCAGGCAGGTCGCGGAGAGTGGGACTGTGCCGGCAAGGTCGCAGATGCTCCGGGAGAGAAATTTCATCTCGTTTGCGAGTGCTCTTTCGGGCGTGGGAAAGAGAAGATCCAGCCGCTCGGAGATGCGTGCGATTTCGTTGTTCATCGTCTGCCAGCTCCCGTGCTCGTGAATGAGCTCATCGAAGAGGGACTGCAGGGCGGTGAAGGACGACTGGCCGGCATTGGGTGCGACCGCGCCGGTCGACACCACGGTACCCAGCGCTCCCCAGGGGATGGATGCGGATTGATCCACCAGGTGTTGCTGCATTTGCGAGGGAATCTGCGCCACGTATGGCCGGAGTTCCATGTCCAGTACGGTGGTCATGAAGGCCCCCGTGCTGTCATCCACAGGTGTGTCGGGGTTCAGATTCGAGGTAAGTTGCTTCAGCGGTTTCAGGATACGCGTACTGGCACTCTCCATCCTGGCTCGCTCGGTGGCCTTCAGTGATTTGGCATCCTGCGTGGTCTTTTGGATGTCCTCGGTGACAATGCGAACCACACGCGACGCACCTGAACGGGAGGCGGGTTTCTCGGTAAGCTGGAGCCCCACGCGTGCGAATTCCGCAAGCTTGTAGGCGAGCTGATGTTGAATCGTGTCGTGGATCTTTTTTGCGGCGCGGATGGAATCGATTTGTTCGATGACCTGCCGTGCAAGCGGTTGGGCGGATGCGACGGCGTCCGTGAGGCCGAGTTGGGCGATCGCATCCGCGATTCGATCGCGCACGAGCCTCAGTGTGGCTTCATCCGAAGAGCCAACGCCGAGGACGCGATTCAGTGCCTGCGAGATTGCAGCTTCCGCCATGGGCGCCGCTGCTGCTTGATTCTCAAGATAGATCAGCCTTTCGTCGGGGGAGGCCCTGTCGAAAAGGCCGCCCCTGTCGATTTGGAGTTCATCGAGCAGGGCTAAAAACTGCGCGAGAGGCAGGGCTTTGATCGGGGCCTGGAGGGAGGT
Source organism: Verrucomicrobiaceae bacterium (assembly GCA_043753265.1). Lineage (GTDB taxonomy): Bacteria > Verrucomicrobiota > Verrucomicrobiia > Chthoniobacterales > Chthoniobacteraceae > SXWH01. The sequence goes on along the minus strand of JAYUWZ010000526.1, from coordinate 133 downwards.
CGAGAACATGTCAGTCCTTCATTTTTTGAACGAGGTCCGCCACCATCTTCATGAGATGGGCGACGACGATGCCTTCGTTGCGAAACAGCGTGCGCTTGGTGGCAGGCTCGCGCAGCCATCCCCCGGCGTGGTG
>JAYUWZ010000525.1:0-3740 GCA_043753265.1 Verrucomicrobiaceae bacterium | reverse complement strand
CCCGACATCAGGCCTACTATCGCGAATATGTAAAATCATCGCCCAGTAGCCAGACACTGGGGCGACTGGTGCTGAGAACGCTCCACGACGACGAGGCCGCCAATGTGGCAGTTGCGGGGCGCGGCGATGTTTCATACTACCTGCATGACGGTTTGGGGCGCCTCTTGCCATATTTGGCCTTGCTGCGCATATCTCGAATAAAACCGGTTCCGGTTCGGGCGTATCTGTCGCATAGCTATGGTGGCACCTCGACTTGATCGCCTGGCAGAAGCTTTGGATCGAGAGCAGAATCTTTAAGGATCGGGGGCAAGTTGACCGTCATGCGTTCCTCGCCACGCAAAATGAATACTTTGTGAACGGGCTGCCAACCCATTCCACCGGCGATTCCTATGGCCTTTAACAGGGACAAATCTGAAGACCACGGAATGTGCTGCGGATTGCGGACATTACCAGCGATCGAAACCGTCCGTTGCGTTGAGTTAACACCCGCTGCCGGAGTTGGGTGCTGCCTCTCCGCCGCCGATTCAGGTCGTGCTTTTCTCTCGCAAGCACAAACTGCCAACATCGCGGCTAAAATGAAGATTGCATATCGCATGGTCAGGCACCTTACTAAGGTAAGATTACGGCTGCGGCGGAGGTGGAGGTGGTATGCGGGTTGTAGTTGGTTTTAACTTATTGAAAACGGCTTCCTCTGAGCCCTCACCGTCGCCTTGGTCTACTATCATGAACAGCTTGTCTCTCCACGCAACGGTTGGCAAAGGGGCCGGCCAGGCGGCACCCGGAGGAACAGTAACCGAAAGAGACCACTGCGTACTCCACCTTACCCACTGCAAAAAACGGCGCTCGTTGGTATCTTTATTTACCACGGTCAGCCACGTAATAAAGGTTACATTGTCTTCGACCAAACTAATTGGATTAGGAAGCAAGTCCCCAGGTGCGCTATCGAAACAAGTGACTCCTGAGGAGGAAAACCCCGGTGTATCTCCCATTTTCAATGTAACTTCGTCATTCGCTTTTTCGAAAGGGCTAATTTCATTCATCCCCATGCCATCGTCGAGACATGGGACTTTGGCGAGAGCAGTTGTCCAAGTGGAATTAAAATAGGTGCTTCTTCTCACTCCAAATCCGACGATGTTCTGAATGATTTCAACGCCCCATTCTGCACAACACGCATCGGCTATTTCGCTGGAAGACGCAGGTTTTGTCACAATTGTCACCTTGGCTTCCACTTCGAAAAGACTACCTCTAGCACTATTTGCCATATAGGGAACTTCGATGGCAAGGGGGACATTGTTGTGGCGAAAAGTAGTATCGACATTGGCAGCGTCTTCAATTGTTGGTTCCCAACGTTCGACTTCAAAATCTACGTCTAGTATATCTACATCAGCACTACCGGGTGTACAATTTTCCGACTCATATGCCCAGACTGTGACGGTTGTGCCTAAATCTTCAGTAGTTGGATAATAAGAGAACGAAACGCTTCCAATTCCTGTTACAGGCCTTTCCCCCGGAATCGGTACGGTGACCTGACACAACGAGTTGGAAGCCTTCGCAGTCCCGGAGATTTTATCATTTCCGCAGCCAGATATTTCGGATGCATCCAACGTAACAGTGATAGTGCAGGTGGGAGAAGTGGTTCCGTCTGATCCCAAAGTGGGAGCTGCACCTGACGCGGCAACAACCAGATGTCGAGTGGTAGAGTGTGATGATGTTGTGGCGCTCGGAATTGATGGGAGTAGGTTTTCGTTCATAGCTATTCTTTGGACACGGTTCGTTTTTTATGTGGTTCTAGCAGCGGTCTGTTGCGTTTTTATGTCTCGCCAGCTTCCCCAGAAGTGATGCCGTGCGTAGGAGGTGGCGGTTTCGCGGGCGTGGGGGTAGAGGAGGGGCTGGGGAAAGATGGTGATGGCTGGGCAGGCAAGGGCGCAGCGGGTGAGGAAGGCGGGGCCGGTGGCGCGGGGGATGTATTCGGCGTGGTGCAGGGCGCGTTCCTCGCGGTGCAGGTGGATGTTTTCCGCCACGGCGGCGAGGACATGGGCGAGGAAGGTGGAGCTGGGGAGGGCGGCGAGGAGGGCATTGCTGAGCTACTGGCGGTAGCTCACGGTCGGCCACTCGAAACCGCCGAAAGCCGTTTCGCCGACCTGTGCGAGCAGCGGATCGAGCGGGCGCAGGCACTCGAAATCGAGGTCACAGTAGAGCCCGCCGGAGCGATGCAGGAGTTCGTAGCGCAGAAGATCGGCCTTCATGGCGAAGCTCTCGGCGGCGTCGAAAGCGGCGCGGTTGACCATTTCCAGCGCCGCCACATCGGCATCCGTCCAGAGCTGGTAATGCCAGCCGGGATGATGGTGCCGCCAGCCCTCGGCCCACGCGCGGGCTTGCTCGGGGAGCGGTCGCGGGCCGAGCCAGATTTGATGCAGGAGGCGGGGGAAGCGGGTGGGGAAGGAGGATGGAGGGTGGATGATGGAGGATGGGAAAGAGCGCTGTGCGCAGCGCTGAGGACCATCCTCCATCTTCGATCCTCGATCCTCCGTTTCCCCCAGCGGGAGCTGGCCGACGTTCACCGGCTGGGGCGTCAGCTCCACGGGCATGCGCTCGAAGCGGAGCCAGCGGCCACGCCAGACAGCGTCACGTCCGAGGCGGAGCTGGCAGGTGAGTCCTTCGGGGCCAGCGAGTTCGAGGGTGAGGCCGTGGGCGGTGGTGCGGAGATTCCAATAAACCTCGCAACCGGCGGCTCCGTCGCCGATGCGGCCATCGGGGAGCAAGGAGAGCAGGCGGTGATCGTGGCCGATGCGGTGATAGACGAAGGGCGTGGCGGTCAACTCGGCTGCCGCCGTAAGAAGAAGACTGCTCTTACCCAAAGACTGCCAGCGGTGAAAGCCGGGCGTGGTCGGGTGCCAGTGGGCGGCGAGTTCGGCGAGGAAGAGGCGGCACTGGCGCTCGTGCCGGAAGCCGGGGACGGTAGGGTTCGGCGGGTGGAGCCGCCATTTGTCGAGGTTGCGGTGCTGGAAGAGGCGCTGATTGGCAAAATCGTGCTGGCACATGGTGCCGGCCAGCGGGGCGATCCCGCGGGTGGGCATGGCGTAGGGCTGGCCGAGCCGCCGCCAGGCGAGGTGAAAGGTTTCCTTATCGCCGTGGATGTAGCGGTAATAAAAATCGCTGTGCGCGTTCAGGTGCAGGGCTAGATGCAGGGCGGCCCAGCAGCGGTGTTTGTCCACGACGATCTGGCCGCTCTCAAACTCCGGTTCATCGCGCCACGCGACGCCGCACAGTTCCCAGATGGCGCGATGTTTTTCCAACCGGCCAAAGTCCGGCCAGAAGATCGCGCCCGCGGCGCGGTGCTCCGGGGTGTCGAAGAGGAAGGTGGGATCGCTGACGGCGACATTGTCGGCATCGAGCAGCAGCACCTCGGCGAAGCGGGAATGGACGAGGGCGTAGGCTTTCATCTCCCAGCCGCTGAGCCGCCGGATCGCGTGCTTCTTGCGCAGCTCCAGCGCATCGATGCAGCGGACGCCGAGCGGGGCGGTGAGGGCGCGCATCCCTCGGGGGTCAGTTCGCGCCGGCCCAGATGCCAGAGTTCGATGGGCAAGGTGCAGCCGAGATGCCGGAGCATTTTGATCGCGACCCAGGCGCACGGGAAATACTTCGCCCCGCCGCCGCAGATGACGATGCCCCGCCCGCGAAACCGCCGCGCGGGCCAGGCGGGCGGCCGGGCCGCGGCCTGATCGAACAGGCGGCGCTGC
>JAYUWZ010000524.1:0-1602 GCA_043753265.1 Verrucomicrobiaceae bacterium | reverse complement strand
AAGGGGGAAATCCCTGAGGAGAGGCTGGCAGGGTTTGAAACCTGGCGCTCCAAATGGCCAAGCCCAGAGGGAACCACCAAGGACGAACGGGAAAAAGTTACTTTGCTTTTAGCTGGGCGCAGGGCGCGGGTTGGCTTTTTGTCTCTCTCCGATCCAATAGGAATTCTGACTATTCTGGGCGTCATCGGGGTGCTTTTAATCTTACCCCTCGCCTTCATCTGGGAAAAGTATTGGCGCAAAGACCAAGAACGGACCGAATTTGCAAAATCCCGCATCACATCATTCAAAAGCGTCGATTTTACTCCCAAGGTGCCGCAACCTCTCGAAGCGCCTCCATGCCCTCAAGGGGCAGAGACATTCAATGGGGTCACTATCACGTCTTTTGAAAAACTGTTCGATCTGCGGAAATGGAAGCGCGTTTCGCCCGAAGATCTCGACAGCAAGCCGGTCGAGGCTGCTCTTCAGCAAACTATTTACACAATCCGGCGGGGAAGTGATGCAAAGGAAGTAGCCTTCAGATTGAAATCTCGAAGCAGAGTCGGGATAGTGCCTGAGGCAGGATCTCTGCAGACTGAACTTTTCAAGGAGATAATTCCTGGAGATTACTTCCCCTATCAAGTAATCGCCCGCATTCCCCTTGTACAAATTCCGGAAAACATTGAGTATCCGATTGTCGTTCGAGCCACCTATTGGAATGGATTTCAGAAGCCTGTTGAGGAGGCCGGATTCAAAGCATACACCAAAGGCGATCTTGGAAAGATGGTCGTTATGTTTCCCGAAAACCGCCTTCCAAAGCATTACACTTTCTGGCGCATAGCGGCTGATTCATCGAAGATGGAGTTGATGCCTAAGATGCCGTTTCACTTATTTCACGAGAATGGGCTTTATTTCGAAGTGGATAAACCAGAGTTGAACTTCGCCTACGGCGTTCAATTTACCTGGGACGAACAAGGCACTGGTGGACGTGACACCAAGCCCGCCCTGTCTGACACGCTACTCAGTCGCTGATCCATGACCCCTCTTTCCACTCCCGGCGTTTTTGTGAATGAGGTCGATGCGTTTCCTGGCTCGGTGGTGCCGGTGGCCACGGCGGTGCCGGGGTTTGTGGGGTATACGCAGCGGGCGGATTGGCAGGGGAAATCGGTTTCGCGCGAGGCGGTGCCGATTAACTCGCTTGCTGATTTTTTGGCGTACTTTGGGGCTGTCACTGCGACGGGGGCGGTCGCCCTGACGGGAGGGCAGTCCATACCGGTATACTATCCGGTGGCTTCGCCGGCGGGAGAGAATGGGGAGGTGAGCATCGGGGGCACTTGGTACGATGTGGAGCCGGACCCGGGGTCGATCTATTATTTGTACAATGCCATCCGGCTTTTTTACGCGAATGGCGGCGGCACATGCTATGTGGTGTCGGTGGGTGGGATCGGGGCGGCGACCGGGAGTGCGCTGCCTGCGGGGGCTCCGCTGGTGAATCCCCATGTGGCGTATGCGGATTTGAAGGCGGGGCTGGATGCGTTCGCATTGCAAGCCGAGGTGAGCCTGATTGTGATTCCCGACGCGCTGTTGCTGAGCCGGGAAGACTATGGGATGCTGCTGCAGGACATG
>JAYUWZ010000523.1:0-7907 GCA_043753265.1 Verrucomicrobiaceae bacterium | reverse complement strand
CCACGGACAAGCCGCTGCCGAAGGCGTATGTGAAAGTGTACGCGCAGTTGAAGAACGGGACCGTGCGGTTTTTCAAGGATGGCTATACGGACCTGCGGGGGCGCTTTGACTACGCGAGCATCAATGGTGCGACTGGCAAATCGGCGGCGTCCACGCAAGGGGGTGAGCCAGCGCCAGCCAATGGGCTCGATTACCAAATGCTCAAGCCCAGCGAGCTTGGGGAGGTGGAGAAGATGGCGGTGTTGATTCTCAGCGAGGCGAATGGGGCGGTGACGCGGGAGGTGAAGCCGCCGAGGGAGTGATGCAAAACGTCCAACGCTTAACATCCAACGTTCAACGCCCAATGGTTTCGGGGCGTACGGTTATTGTTCATTTGGGGCAGTGGTTGCCTGGCGAAGGCGCTCCGCGCTGCACAATCGGCGATTCGGGGCACACCCCGGCTTGACGCTTTGGGCCTGTCTGATTTCCTCTCCCTCCCCATGAGGAAGACGAAGATTATTGCGACGCTGGGGCCTGCCACTGATTCACCGGAAATGATTCGCTCGCTGATCGAAGCGGGAGTGAATTGTTTCCGGCTCAACATGAGCCACGCCACACACGATGGCGTGCGAGCGGTGGTTCCGCGAATCCGGCTTGCGGCGAAGGATACCGGGAAAATGGTGGCGATTCTCATGGATACGCAGGGGCCTGCGATTCGCACGGGCGACCTGCCCACGAAGCTCCCCTTGGCGCCCGGCGACATATTTGAATTCACCGTGCGCGGCGACAGGAGCGAGGAGGAATTCAGCGTGGATGTGAACTACGACGGGCTGGTGGACGATGTGTCGGTGGGCGATGTGGTGCTGGTGGACAACGGGGTGATTCACATGCGGGTGCTGGCGAAGACCGGGAACAAGCTGCGCTGCGAGGTGCTGACGGATGGCGTGATGGGTTCGCGCCGCCACATCAATCTGCCCGGCGTGAAAGTGGGCCTGCCGCCGCTCACCGAGAAGGATCTCGCCGATGTGACGCTAGGTGCCGAACTGGGCGTGGACTATGTGGCGCTGAGCTTTTGCCGCGAGCCGGGAGATGTGCTGCTGCTCCGCAAAGTGCTCGGCGAGCATGGGAGCGACGCGCGCATCGTGGCAAAAATCGAGGACCAGCTCGCAGTGAAGAACATCAACGAGATCATCGCCGTGGCCGACCTCATCATGGTTGCGCGCGGCGACCTCGGCATCGAGTGCCCGATGGAGGACCTGCCGGTGATCCAGCGCCGCATCGTGAAGCGCTGCGCAGAGCACGGCCGCCCGGTCATCGTGGCCACGCACATGCTGGAGAGTATGATCGTGAATCCCGTGCCGACCCGCGCGGAGGTGACCGACGTGGCCAATGCGGTGTATGAGCAGGCGGACGCCATCATGCTCAGCGGCGAGACCACCACGGGGAAGTACCCCATCAAGTGCGTGCAGGCATTTGACCGCATCGCACTGCGCATCGAGCGCACGGGGGGGCTCGGCTTTGCGCAAAATGCGATACTCGACAACAATCGTGAAAAGACCGTGCGCAGCGCCGTGGTGCTGGCCAACAGCCTGCCCGATGCGAAACTCGTGATCTTCACCCGCCGGGGCACCATGGCCAGCTACGTGGCCGGCCAGCGCCCGGAGAATGCGCCCATCTACGCCTTTGCCACCTCGTGGGAGCTTTGCCGCAAGCTGGCGCTGCTGCGTGCGGTTCATCCGATCTGCATCCCCTTCGAGTCCACACCTGAGCGCACCGTCGCCGCGGCGGAGATGTATCTGGTGGAAAACAAGCTGGCAAAGCCGGGGGATAACCTCGTGATCGTGACGGATATCTTTGCGGGGGAGGATCGGTTTGACAGCATCCAGGTGCGAACGCTGCATTGAGTGTTCTGAGGGCCTAACGTTCGCTTGGCGTGGGAATATTTCTGGATACACTTCCTCTCACTCTCACACCGCCATGAACCTATTCATCCGTTCCACTGCCGCCGCTCTCGCCCTTCTCACCTGCGCGTGCGAGGCCGAGGACAAGAAAGACCCTAAAGCCGTGATTAACGAACCCGTTGGAAAAATCGAAGACCTCTCCAAACTCTCAAAAGAGGAACTGGCCAAGCGACTGGACAAGGAAGCCTACTACGTCTGCATCATGAAAGGCACCGAAAAGCCTTTCGCAAACAAGTACTGGAACAACCATGAACCCGGCATCTATCTGGACGTAATCAGTGGCAAGCCGCTCTTTGCGAGCAGTGCGAAGTTTGAATCGGGCACCGGATGGCCGAGTTTTTTCACGCCGGTCGACAAGGAGGAGATCAAAGAAGTGGTGGACAAGACGGCAGGCATGGTGCGGACAGAGGTGGTCGCCAAAACGAGCGGCGCACATCTCGGCCACGTCTTTGACGACGGTCCAAAGCCGACAGGCCAGCGCTTCTGCATCAACAGCGCCGCGCTCAAATTTGTCCACAAGGACAAGATGAAGGAAGCCGGACTGGAGAAGTATCTGCCGCTGCTGGAAGGCAAGGCTGAGGAGAAGAAGTAAGCAAACGTCCAACATCCAACGCCCAATGAACCGGCGAGGATAGGCTGACGCTTTGCGGTGCGTCGTGCCTCACGCTGTCCAAGGAACAGAACTTTTTGGAAACCTGGCCCGCCTAGAAGTTCTTGTCTGGGCTCGTGGAGGAAATGTTTCCGCTGACTTTGGTGGCGGTAAGGGTGACGGTGCCAGCATTCCGGTGGATACCGCCTCCGCTGCCTGAGGCGATGTTGCCTGTGACGACGCTGGAGGTGACGGTGGTATTTGAGAAAATATCGATTCCGCCGCCGGTGCTACCTGCGACGTTTCCACGGAAGAGTGATTTGGAGATCAAGGTGATACCGCCGTTCGCACCGAACCCGCCTCCTTTTCCACCGGCGACATTATCGAGGGCGGTGAGGCCGGTGATAGTAGCAGTGGCGGTGGTGACGGTTATGCCGCCGCCGCCTGCGCCGCCTGCGGTGTTTTTGGAGAGGAGGGTGCTGGTGATGGAGATGGCCGCAGCCGACTGAAGGTAGAACCCGCCGCCCTGCCCTGATACATGATTGGATATAAACTTGCTGGCTTTGAGGGACACCGCGCCGTCTCCCTCAGTAAAGATGCCGCCGCCGTCATCCGCTGTATTTTCGCTAAAGGTGCTGCCGGTTACGTTCAGGGTGATACTAGACGCGGCGGCACCATCCGTGAAGATGCCTCCGCCATCATCGGTGGAGCGATTGCCGAGGAATTTCGTAGCAGTGACGGTAACGGTGCCGCCTTCGACGGCAGCGAGGCCGCCGCCGTCCGTGAAGGCGGTATTGCCGGAGAGAATGCTGGAGGCGACGGTCAGGATTCCCCCGGAGGTCGGTCCATCAAAAGAGATGCCACCTCCGACGGTGACGGTGGCGGTATTATTAATGAATTTCGAAGTCTTGATCGCGATAGGCACACCCGACGTCCCGTTCAAATGGATGCCGCCGCCCCGATCCGCGGAATTGCCGATGAAAGTGGTATTCTGGGCGGTGAAGGTGCTGCCCGAAACACGAAGGCCGCCGCCATCGCCTCCCGCAGTGTTACCGATGAAAGTGGAGTTGAGGATACTGGAATTACGCCCGTCTCCGTTGATATCGAGTCCGCCGCCATTGGTGGTGGCTGAGTTGCCGGCGAAGGTGCTGTTGGTGATAGTGACCTTGATCTTGGTATCGCTAGAACCATTGGTGCTGAGGTAGCCGCCGCCGCCTTTGCCAGTGGTGGCCGAGTTATTGGAGATGACCGTCTTGGAAATGGTGATGCCACCACCCGCCTCGATGTAGAGGCCGCCGCCATCGGTGGCGGCATTGCCGGTGACGATGCAGCCGGTCATCACGAATTTCCCGTCGCCACGATGGTAAACACCGCCGCCATCGCCAGTGGCAACGTTGCCGCTGACGACGCAGTTGGTCATGGTGAGGGACTCCACGCTGAATACCGCGCCGCCATTTGAATCCGCGCCTCCGACCAGCGCGAGACCGCTGAGACTGGTGTTGAAAATCGTCCCGGAATTACCGTCGGTGATGTTGAAAATGCGGGAGGCGGCATTGCCGCTGATGATGACTTGGCTGGCACCGGGGCCCTTGATGGTGACGGACTTGGTGATATCGAGGTCGCCAGTGGTGAGCGTGATGATGCCGTAGGCGGTGGGCTTGAAGAGAATGGTGTCCGGCGCATCGGTGAGGTTGGCATCGATAATGGCCTGTCGGAGACTGCCCGCGCCGGAATCGCTGGTGTTGGTGACAAAGAGGGTCGCAGGGGCGATGCGATGCTCAAGGGTTTCCACGATGACAGGGGCGAGGCGGCGGAGCTTGGCGGCTTTCATTAACGGATGCGAACATTTCCACGATGGCACTGCAAGCTTGGTGCATGCAGGAACGTTACGAAACTGTAGGGATTCTAACCCAAGACGTGGGGCTTAGCGTGGGAGAGTGGATGAATAGCTTTCGCGGCTTTTCGATGAATCCGCATTCTCTCCTCAGTCCAGTTCAAGAACGAGCGGATGGGGGTGGACATGGATGGCACCGGGGTGGTTTGAGTGGGGGGCTTCCATGAAACTTGTGATGTTCGATATCGACGGCACGCTGACCCGCAGCGTTCACACCAATGAGCAATGCTTTGTAGGCGCGCTGCGCGGGACGTTTGGCTTTGAGAACATCAATGTGGACTGGACGTCGTATCCACACGTCACGGACTCAGGGGTGCTTGGAGTGTTGTTTCAGGAGCGGCATGCGCGGACCCCCTCTGTGGAGGAGATCGCGGCCTGCCAGCGGGAGTTGGTGTCGCAGCTCACCGCCTTCGTGGAGACGGAGCCTGTCGTGCCTATTACGGGAGCGAGGGAATTTGTGAGCGCGCTGCTGGAGAATCCGGACTATGCAGTATCGGTGGCGAGCGGTGCGTGGTCTTGCTCAGGGATGCTGAAACTCGCGAAAGCGGGGCTCGATTTTCCGGGCATGCCCACAGGGTTTTCGGACGATGCGATTTCGCGCGAGGGCATCATGGAGGTGTCGATGGCCCGGGCGCTCAAAGCCTGCGGGCGTGAGGCATTCGACTCCGTGATCTATGTGGGCGACGGGGTGTGGGATGCGCGGGCGTGCCGCAATCTGGGATGGCCGCTCATTGGGATTGCAGATGAGCCGGCGAAGATTGAGCGGCTGTATGCAGAGGGGGCGCGGCATGTGTTCCCGGATTACCTCGATGCGGGAAGGATGATGAGCGCGATTGGGGCGGTGTGATATCGATGCCCAGGGGTCAGGGATTCAAAGGCCTGCTCGGATGATCGCGGGGACGTTGGTGGTGATACCGTCGGCACCTGCGGTGATTAGTTCTTTTGCACGGGCGGCATCGTCCACCGTCCACACGTAGAGCTTCATCTTGGCGGCGTGGACGCGCGCGATGAATGCGGCGTCGAGTGGAAAGCGATAATCGAGATCGAGTCCGTTGAGCTTTGCCTCAAGGGTTTTCGGGATCAGTTCATCCAAGGGCGGCTCTTTGCCGTTGGTGTCTTTTTTCGGCGAGACGATCCAGTAGACCTCGTGCTGGGGGAGAAGGGCTTTTGCCTGTTTCATCGTGTCGTAGCCGAAGCCGATGATTACGAGTTGCGTGGGCTTGCAAGGGCACGCGGCGATGACGCGGGAGAGCTCGGGCAGAATTTCCGGGCCGCACTTTATCTCGATGAACACGCGCTTTCCCTCGGGGATGGAGGTGAGCACTTCGTCCAGCGAGGGAATGCGTTCGCCCTTCCACTTCGGGTCTTTCCACGAGCCGCCATCGAGTGCCTGGAGTTCCGCGAGGGTTTGGGCGTCCACTTTTTTGTCGAGACCCGCGGTGCGTTTGGTGGAGGCGTCGTGAATGACGGCGATGCGGCCATCGACGGTAAGGTAGGTGTCGAGTTCGATGGCGTCGGACTTCTGCTCCCATGCGACGCGGAATGCGGCCATGGTGTTTTCCGGGGCGTCCTTCGACGCACCGCGATGAGCGATGATCTCGGCGGCGGTGAGCGATGGAAGGCTGAGTATTGCCATGATAGCGGAGAGGAGCGCGGCGTGGAGGTTCATGCGGGTGCGAATGTGGAGGAGGTGAGGGGTGGATCGCAATGATGCAGGGGGCATTCACGGCAAAGATTCCGGCACCTGTTAAAGCGGCGCTATGCGCTGTAAGAACGGCGACAGAAATGCCGTTGGCGGTCTTCGATTGTCGCCGCTCCTTGACGCGTTTCGGTTCACGAGCACAACCAACCAGTCTAGATTGGTTTCCTTCCATGCATAGATGGGCGCTTCGCGCTATGAGGTGGCCGATTGAGGACATCGGCGGTCCCAGCTACTTTTTCTTCCGTTCCTCGCGGCTGCGGAAATTGAAAATCAGCGGCAGGCCTTCGTAGGGATGCACCTCGCGGATGCGCGCTTCGAGGTAGCGGCGGTAGTGGTCGTCGAGCAGCTTGCCGTTGTTGCAAAAGATCACGAACTGCGGGAGCGGGATGGGCTCGTCCGAATTGGTAACAGGGATTGTCGCGTAAAGCACCTTGAAGCGCTTGCCGTTGCGGATTGCGGCGGGCTGCTGTGCGAAGGCTTCCGTGATGACGCGATTCAGCACTCCGGTAGTCATGCGCGTTTTGGCACCGCGCTCGATGGCCTCGATGGATTTAAAAAGGCGCGTGAGGGATGCACCGGTCTTGGCGCTCACGAGAAGCTTGGGTGCGTAGTTGAGGAAGAAGAGGTCGTTCTGGATTTCATCCAGCACTGCCTGGAGCTTTTCCTTGTCGGCGGTGCGCTCCTTGATGAGGTCCCACTTATTGACGGCGATGATGCAGGGCCGCTTTGATTCCTGGATGATGCCCGCGATCTTTTTGTCCTGCGCGGTGATGCCCACTGTTGCGTCAATGACGAGGCAGCAAAGATCCGCACGCACGATGCTGCTTTCACTGCGCATCACGGAGAAAACCTCAATGGAGTCATTCACCTTGCCGCGTGCGCGGATGCCCGCGGTGTCGATGAGCACGTAGTGGTTGCCCATGCGCTCGTAGGGGATGTCGACGGCGTCGCGGGTGGTGCCGGAGATGGAGGAAACCATCGTGCGGTCATCGCCGAGGATGGCATTGGTGAGGGACGATTTGCCCACGTTCGGCCGGCCCACGATCGCGATGCGCAGAGGGCGGGCTGGCGGCGCGGCGGCGTCGTCGAGTGGCGGGGGCAGCAGGGACTCCATCGTTTCCACGAGCAGGCCAATGCCGTGATTGTGCTCGGCGCTGGTGGTAATGACGCGCTCGAAGCCCAGCTTTGAAAATTCCGAGGCGTAGGAGCCGTGCTTTGCGTGGTCGATTTTGTTGACCACCAAAATGATGGGCTTCTTCACGCGGCGGAGTTGCTTGGCGAGATCGGCGTCGAGCAGGGTGAGACCGTCCTGGCCGTCCACCACGAAGAGCAGCACGTCGCTGGTCGCCAATGCGATATCCACCTCGGCGCGCACCTGGGTGGTGAAGTCGGTATCCACATCGGCGCCGATGCCACCGGTGTCAAAAATGGTGAAAGGCGCGGAGCCCAGTGTGCATTCCGCAGGGATGCGGTCGCGGGTGACGCCGGGGCGGTCGTGCACGATGGCGATTTTGCGCCCTGCGAGACGATTAAAAAGGGCGGATTTGCCGACGTTGGGACGTCCGACGATAGCTACTGTACGAGACATGTGATTGTGCAAAATTCTAGTACGCGGGGCACGATGATCCGACCCCACGGATGACTACCATCTCTGTTGCGCGTCCAAGTTTCAACGTCCAACATCTGGTTAAAGGCCGATTTCCGGGCTTCGGAACGGGTTCCGGTTATTTCTTTCCCATGCAAAGGGGACCTGCCACCCTCTTCGAGGAGGTTTTTTGACGC
>JAYUWZ010000522.1:0-3745 GCA_043753265.1 Verrucomicrobiaceae bacterium | reverse complement strand
CCCAATACCGCGACAATGCCCTATCCAAAGCCCGCTTCGAATTCCGCTGGGAAGACCAGTTCAACCTCTCCCTGGACCCCGTCACCGCCCGCGAATTCCACGACGAAACCCTCCCGCAAGACGGCGCAAAGTCCGCCCACTTCTGCAGCATGTGCGGCCCCCACTTCTGCTCGATGAAAATCACCGAAGACGTCCGCAAATACGCCGCCGAACAAGGCATCGCCGAAGAAGCCGCCCTAGCCGCAGGCATGGCGCAAAAGTCGAAGGAGTTTGTGGAGAGCGGCGCCGAAGTCTACACCAAGGCATAAGCCACGAAGACATAGGTCCTATAAGTTCCTATCCCTCCTATAAGATCCTATAAGATCCTATAAGGCCAATCCGTCCTACAAATGTGGTGGATGCAATAGCGCGGGCAAACCACGCTTGCGCTGGAAGCCTATCACCCCCGCTTCCGCCTCGACACGCGCCGCTCGCGGAGCCAAAAATCTCCCATGAATCCACGGCCCTGCATCTCCGCATTCACCCGGCGTGCCTTTCTCGCCGCACTCCTCTCATTCGTCATGGCAGCATTCCCCGCCCAAGCCGCCGATGACGCCGAGGCATTTCTAAAATCCGAACAGCTCGGAGGCCTAAAACTCGGCATGCCGGAAAAGGACGTCCTCAAGCTCCTCGGTGACCCCAAGAAGAAAAGCACCCTCGTCCATCAGGAGGCCGACGGCACATGGGTGCAGAACTGGGAGTATCCCGCAGCCGGGCTCAGCCTCGTCATGGGTGCCGAGAAAAAGGGCGGCGCAAAAACCATCGCAATCATCACCGCCACCGCCCCCTGCACCCTGGCGACCAAAGCTGGCATCAAGATCGGCAGCCCCGCCGTCGAAGTATCCAAAGCCTACAAGAAGCACCTCGACAAAGAGAACCCACCTACCGCCACGTCCATCGTCGCAGGCTCCATCTACGGCGGCGTCATCTTCACCCTCGAAAAAGGCAAGGTCACCCAAATCTTCATTGGTGCTGCGGCGGAGTAGCGGAGGCCGTGGCCAATAGGCATCGACCAAGGTTTTACTTGGTAAATTCCGCATTTCGTGTATTTTTCGTGCATGGCCACAAAGACCATCACTTTGGAACTCGATGCTTACGAGAAGCTTCGCCGTGCCAAGCTTGGAGGTGAGTCTTTTACGGAAGTGGTGCGTCGAGCGGTATGGGTGGATGTGCCGGCAACGGGCGCAGGATTGCGCGAGTATTTCAGAGGCGGTGGAAGTGGCGTCAGCGCCAAGTATTTGGATTCAGTGGAAGAGGCGGTGAAGCATGACCCCGTTCCTGATGATCCATGGGCCTGATCCTCGATACGAACTTCATCATCGTGGCCGAGCGTGCAGCCAGTCGCGGGAAGATGGATATGATCGACCGCTTTTTTGCCAGCCGGGCAGCGGAGAGTTTCTACATCACCTTCACGGTAGCTGGTGAACTGGCCTGCGGCCAATCCGCGAGCCCGAAAAGAGATTGGGAACGCCTGTGCAAGCCCTACGCGATCCTCCCCTGGACGAGCGATATCTCCTGGCAGTATGGCGAGATCTATCGGGCGCTGGCAGCCAAGGGACAACTCATCGGAGCCAACGATATGTGGATCGCCGCCACCGCACTGGTACATGGCATAGGAATCGTGACAAACAACGTGGATGAGTTTAGCCGCGTTCCAGGTTTGACGGTAGTTCCTTATTGAAACGACGCGTCCCGCTCACTCCGCCGCACCCGGCCGAAACCGCCCAGCGACCCGTTCCACGCCACCCCGCGGCCCATCCACCGGCTTGTAGCTGGAAGTCGCCGCATCCCATCCAGTCTTGGACGGGTATGGGTAAAGCGGCATCTCCCACACGCTCCTGCCATCCTCCGCGTGCCGCCCAGTCAGTGCACCCGGTACAGTGCCTTTCTCCCGCCAGGCCCGCACCGTCTCGAGAATGTTCGGCGGCTGATTAATCCCCGGCCCTCCCCCGTGCGAAAGACCTGGCACGAGGTAAAACCGGAAAAACGACTGCGCCTTCTCCAGTCCGCCGAAGTGCTCGATCACCCGCTCGTAGTAATCGAGCGACGCGTGGTAGGGCACCACCGAATCCGCAGTGCCAAGGGTCATCACCAATTTCCCGCCGCGCTTTTCAAAGGCGCTCAAGTCGGGGTTCTCCGCATTGAGATAGGGCGCGAGCGCGGCGGTGTAGGTATCGATATCCGCGCCGAAATTAATATCCTCCATCTTCTTGTCCGCGCCAAAGACCCACTTGAAAAGATACAGATGCCCGTGCGCGCCCTCGATGGAACTGCCCAGCGGAATCCCATTAAAAATGCGCTCGCCGGTCACCGCATGCCGCGGTCCTTCCAGCAGTTTGCGCAACGCCTCCGCATGCTCGTCGGTCAGCGTCGCGTCCTTTGCACGAGCCAGCGCGATGACCGCCTCGATGTCCTGCGCGCTGCAACGCGGGTCGGACACAAACTTCCCCGCCGCCACCGGGAGCTCCCGCGCAGCCATGAATTCATTCCCCGCAGCGATCACGCTCGCGTCCTGCGACTTCGTGAAAGGACACTTCTTCAAAATCTGGTCGTTCCACAAAAAGTAAGCGTGCAGCGGCGTGCGGCAATGCGCGGGCACGGCGGCAGCGATGCCATCGTAATCCTCGGGATACCGCTGCGCTTCCTGCAGCGCCTGCTGCCCACCCGTCGAGCCGCCATTGAAATACGAAAACTCCGGTTCCTTGCCGTAATAAGCCCGCACCACCCGCTTGGACGCAACCGTCATGAGATGCGTCGAGCGAAACCCAAAATCCTTCCACACCTCCTTGTTGCCGACGCCCGAGTCCGAATTAGGCGCAGTGCCCATATCCGTCGTCGCCACCGCGTAGCCACCCGCACTCGCCCCCGCCAGACCACCAGGATTGATGCGCCCCGCCGCACCGCCATTGCCAAGACCGAGAAAGCGCCCATTCCATTTATCAGCATCCGGCAGCCACACCTCCACATTGATGTTCGACCCCTTGGCCGGCTGGAGCAGCATCTTCACAATGGTCCACGTCCCAGAAGGATCCCGCTCCACCTGCGTAATCGTCCCCGCCTCAATTTTCAGTCCTCGCAACACTGCCAGCCGTTCCTCCACACCGGCGGGCACAGGCTTGGTTTCGCCAAATGCGGAGAAGAAACTGAACAGTGCGGCGGCAAAAAGGAATGCGGTCTTTCGATTCATCGGGGTGTGGGAATGTGGGTGGTTTAAAGTGGGTAGGTTTGAATGGGTGGGTTCCACCCCCGGCGCAGTTTTAGACTATCCAAATCTCCCGTGACACCACCTACCAGATACCTTATACTCCTAATATGGAAAACGGAGGGAGGACAGACAGGGCTGAGGGGGAGCAAGTGCACAAGTCATACAGGAAAGAACAACTTCTTTCCTATGCCATCTCTAAAACGCAAAACGCACGAAACGCGGATAGCGCAACAACTGCAACAACCCCCCGCCAAATCGGCCCCAATGCACCAGAACACCTCGTCGCGTTTATCGCCGATAATCCGTCTCTATCACACAAGAGTTTGAAAACCAATAACTTGCGTTGCCTGATTATCGGCGACGCCCCATCGCCGATAATCGCCCACCGCACCCAAACCAATTTGCGCAACAACTGCAACAACCTCCGTGTCAGCCTGACTGGCAGTGCCGATTCAAATGGGAGTGCCTCTCTGGTTCCCCTCAAAGAAAGCCCCCGCAACC
>JAYUWZ010000521.1:0-1607 GCA_043753265.1 Verrucomicrobiaceae bacterium | reverse complement strand
ACGTGGGTGGGGCCGGTGAATTTCGACATCGGCGGCAACCAGTATACATTGGAATCGCAGGCGGGCCTGCTGACCATCAGCGGCCAGGTGTCCGGTGCGGGCACCACGGGTGCGCGATTCCTCAATCTGCAAGGCGCAGGCAACGGGGCAATCTCCGGCAACATCGTCAATGGCGCGGCGGTCATCAACATCACCAAGTATGGCACGGGGACCTGGACGCTCGGTGGCGTGAGTACCTACACGGGTATTACGACCATTGTGGAAGGCATACTGGCGCTTGCGGGGACCTCGACGAATAGCATCTCGAAATCCGCCACCATCACCGTGTCGGCTGGCACGACGCTGGATACCACGGCGCTCTTGGGCGGCGGCATTTCCGTGGGCGTCGGGCAAAGCCTCGGAGGAAAAGGCACTGTGCTGGGCTCGGTGACTGTCCCCAAGGGCGGCAACCTCGCGCCCGGCAGCGGTACCATCGGGACACTTACCGTGGGCAGCGTGAATTTCCCGTCCAGCAGCGGCAGCGCGACTTTTGCGCTGGGCAGCCCCGGAAACAGCAGCCTAGTGAATTCGGGCGGCACACTCACGCTGCCGACCAGTGGCAGGCCGGTGCTCATCAACTTCGTGAACGACAACAACGCCAGCGGGCTTGGCGCGCTCGACTCGGGCACTTATTCCATCATTTCGTCCACGGGATTTGCAAATGCCTTCAACGCGAATCAAATCGCAGTGGGCATTGCGCCGAATTTCAAGAGCTATACTTTCAGCCAGGCGGGCAACACGTTGAATGTGACCGTAGGGGAGGGGGATGTGGCGTACAGTTCGGGCGGCGTTTTCTCCCACGTTCCATTCACCCCGGGGAACCAGATGACCGACAGCAATGTGGGTTTGGATCTCAACAAGACCTACCAAAACGCGGCAAACATCAATGGCGGCGCGCTGGTCATCAACAACGTGCCCTTTGCCGCGGGCGGCTTGAGTGGCGGCACGAACTGGACGCTCACCGGCGCAGCCATCACCTTCCCGGGGCCGTGGGTGAATCCCACGAATGCGCTCACTGGCGGACTCGCTTCGCTGGTCGGAAATTTCACGTATGGCGGCAATCCTGCGGTCTTCATCCTGACCGGGCTGACCATAGGAGAAACCTATTCACTGAGCATGTATGGCGCGGCCTACGGACCTGCGAGCGGCCGGGTGATGACGACTATCACCTCCTCGAGCGGCGCGGTCATCGCCAACTACGACGGCAATGAGGGCGGCTCTGGAAATGGCAACCTCTTCCGCTATACCTTCACTGCGGGGACCACGAGCGAGGCGCTCACTTTCACCCCGCTGCAAGTCGGCAATACCTTCCATTTTTACGGCTTCACCAATGAACAGGTGTTCAACAACACCTGGCAGAGCGCGGGCAATGGCACTTGGGCGGGAGCATCGTGGGCCAATACTGGCAACACTGGTGCGGTGGGGGTGAATCCCACCATCGTGCCGAACTATGCAGGCGCGAACGCGTCGCTCCCAGCTCGTGCAATCGATACGACCATCGACCTCGATGCCGATACCACCACTGGGCACATCCAGTTTGACGGCACGAATCCCTGGACCATCGCCAG
>JAYUWZ010000520.1:0-7923 GCA_043753265.1 Verrucomicrobiaceae bacterium | reverse complement strand
TCACTGCTGGCCATCGGCAGGTCTTCGATCAGCTTGATGCGCATGGGCACATTCTGCCAACCGTGACGGCCCCGACGTTCAGGCCGCCAGAGGCACTTCCTGCGCTCGCTGCTCTTGCCGCGTGTCCGGAGCGATCTGGTCTGCCACCGCCCACGGCAACAACTCGTCCACGCGGGTAATGGGATGGTCCGCGATGCGCTCCAGCACGTAGCGCAGATAGTGCTGCGGGTTGATCCCGTTGCCACGCCCTACTTAAACTCAAACGTCCCGATCCACTCCCTCACCTTTTTCAACGAGGGGGTGAAGGAATCATCAGCCTGGGCATTGAGAAATTCATCATCCGGCTTTTGCTTTTTTCCTACCTTCGCAGGTTTGCTATCGATACCTGCCGGAAGTTTTGGATGCGTGACTCGGATTTCCACATCAACGTAAAACTTCCCATCCTTGCTTATCCCCTGGAAGAAATAAATAAGCTCCTCGTTATTGGCAAAATTGAGATGAACCTCTTGTGAGAACTGCGTCAAACAGAGGATGCCTGAACCCCAAGGCACATCGAGATACTGCACCTTTGCATCGAATGCGTGCGAGGCGTTTCGCAGAGGGTATTCCGGAAGGGTCCGCTCGTTTTCATCGTGAGGTCGCCGCTTGGGGCGCTCCTTCAGCAGTTGCTTCATTCGTTTGATGTCAGCCTGGATCGTTTTATAGGGTGCCTTTTCTACCTCCGAAATCCTGTAAACGGTGAGGCTGTTGCTGGCTTTGATGAAATACCGCGCTCCTTTTTTAAATGCAGGGTATTCCCGGGTGTCCTCAAAAAGTATCTCGGTATGAGGTGGGAAATCATCCGGAAAAGGTGAATCAAGAGTGGCCTTGTCCGCGGGAGTTCCTGCGGAACTAGTGATGCTGGTCCGCTGCATAGCCAATGGATAGCGACCGAACAAAACCGATGGCGGACCGGTCGGCACCTCCTCGGCAGATAAGTCAGCGAATGGCAGCGCAACAAGTGCACACGCAAAGCCAGCGCGTATCAGCTGGATGGGACGAATGTTCCATGCGAAGTACATGGTCGTATCACAGCGGAGGGGTTTCGCTTTGTCAGTCTCGATTTGGAAGCGGAGAAGCATCGCCGCACTCTGAGAGCCTTCGGCTTTATTTTGGGGCGGTTTTCATTGCCTGCTCCACCAAGATCGCGGCGAGGCGCTGCGTGGCGGAGTCGAGGGCGGCGAGGGCTTTTTTCAGCGGTGGAGCGGCGCCGGAGGCGAGGGCGATTTCGACGGCTTCCGTGCTGCGGGTTATTTCGTCGCGCTCTTCCTGCGTGAGTTCGTGCCCTGCGCGCTCGAGGGCCATGCGCACGGCGGGGAGCATCTCGGAGGCCTTGAGCTTTGCCTCGGTGAAGGCGCGCTCGGCCATGTCTTCGAAGGCGTTCTCCAGGGAATCGGCGAGCATTTTTTCCACGGCTTCGTCGGATACATCCACCGCGCTTTTCATTTCCACGCGCTGCTCCTTGCCCGTGGTGGTGTCGCGTGCGAGGACGCGCAGGATGCCATCGGCGTCGATCTCGAACTGCACGCCGACTCTCGCCCCTCCCTTGGGAGCGGGCTCGAAGGGGATGGCAAACTGGCCGAGTTCCCAAT
The DNA here is from genome assembly GCA_043753265.1 of Verrucomicrobiaceae bacterium. Lineage (GTDB taxonomy): Bacteria > Verrucomicrobiota > Verrucomicrobiia > Chthoniobacterales > Chthoniobacteraceae > SXWH01. The sequence continues at coordinate 6,292 of JAYUWZ010000520.1, read as the reverse complement.
TGTCCCGGCACAGCTCGCGCTCGCCCTGCATGACGCGAATGAGCATCTCGCGCTGGCCTGCGACGGCGTTGGTGAAGAGCTCGCCGCGCTTCACGGGGATGGTCGTGTTGCGCGGGATGATGACGTTCATGAGCCCGCCGAATGTCTCGATGCCGAGAGAGAGCGGCGTGACGTCGAGCAGGACCACATTTTGCACCGCGCCGCTGAGGATGCCGGCCTGGATGGTCGCGCCGAGCGCCACGGCTTCATCGGGGTTTTGCGAGACGTTTGGCTCGCGCCCGAAGATTTCCGCGACGAGTTGGCGGACGAGGGGCATGCGCGTCTGGCCGCCTACGAGAATCACATCGTCGAGGGCGGCGGTCTGTAGTCCGGAATCCGCCAGGGCGCGCAGGCAGTGCACGCGCGTGCGCTCGACAATGGGCCGCGCGAGGCGCTCCAGTTCGGCGCGAGAGAGCGTAGTGGAGAAGCTGCGGGAGCCATCGAGAAACGGGATGTCGATTTGCGCCTGCTCCTCGCTGGAAAGACGGTGCTTGGTAGTAATCGCGGCCTCGCGCAGACGCGCGGCGATCGCGGGCGATTGCTCCACGCCCGCGGCCTCTGCGAGGTGGTTTACGATGGCGGCGTCGATGTCATCGCCGCCGAGGCGCGTGTTGCCATTGGTGGAGAGCACGTGAAAGACACCCTCGCTGAGTTCGAGGATGGAGATATCAAACGTGCCGCCGCCGAGGTCGAACACGGCGATCTTCGAGCGATCCTTGAGGCGGTCCAAGCCGTATGCGAGCGCGGCGGCGGTGGGTTCATTTACGATGCGCTCCACGGTGAGCCCGGCGAGTTCACCTGCATGGCGTGTGGCGCTGCGCTGGGCGTCGTTGAAGTAGGCGGGGACGGTGATGACTGCGCGCGTGACCTCCGCGCCCAGTGCGCGCGCGGCATCGGCGCGGAGCTTGCGAAGGACGACCGAGGCGACTTCCTCCGGCGTGATTTCCCGGCCACGAGCCACAATGCGCACAGGCTCCCCTGCCCTGCCTGCGAGGCCGTAGCCGACCTCCCCGGTCTCCTCACCCACCCGGCGGCCGATGAAGCGCTTGGCTGAATAAATGGTATGCGCAGGCTCGGTGGCCCTCATGCGAGCCGCGGTCTTTCCCGCCAGTGGCTCGCCCTCCCCTGGGTAATACACCACGGAAGGAGTCAGGCGCTCGCCATCGGCATCCGCAATCAACACGGGAAATCCCGCCTCCATTGCTCCGATGAGCGAATTCGTGGTGCCAAGGTCGATGCCAACAATCATTTGTGGAGCGTAGCGGGAACTGCGGGGTGGCGGCCAACATTGAAATTGAAATGATGGGGAAGCACTGTTTCGCTTAGTGGTGATAGGATACGGTCGACCGTGAAGAGCTACGCCGGTTCTTGTGCCGATTTCCTAACCTGCCCGCCCAAAATGCCACCCGCCATCCAAAGCGGCAGAGGGCTGCCGTACTCCACGAACTGGCGTAGGGTATGGCAGCCTCGAGTTGGAGGGCATCGCTTTTTCAAATACTAGTTGACCGAACGGTAAACAACGCTATATCTCCTTCCATGCCACGACACAGCGACGCCGATGAACGTCTGATGGCTGCTGCCCTTGAGCTCATCTGGGGCAACAGCTACGGATCGACGTCGGTGGATGCCATCTGCGACAAGGCTGGGGTGAAGAAGGGCAGTTTCTACTACTTCTTTCAATCGAAGTCTGATCTCGCCGTGGCGGCAATGGAAGCGGACTGGAATAAGAAGAAGCCGCACATGGATGCGATTTTCTCGCCCACTACTCCGCCACTGGAGCGGCTGCGCAATTACTTCGACGACGTGGCCACCCGCCAGGCTTCGGTGCACAAGCAGTGCGGCTCCGTGCTGGGGTGCCCCCTGTTTAGCATCGGCAGCGAGGTGTGCATCCAGGACAAACAAATCAGCGGCAAGGTACAGGAGATTTTTGGCCGCTACCTGAAGTATTTTGAATCGGCCATCCGCGACGCGCATGCGAGCGGTGCCATCGTGGCACCCAAGCCTGAGACCAAGGCGAAACTGCTTTTTGCCCTCTACCAAGGAATCCTTGCGCAGGCGCGGATTCAAAACTGCACGGCCCTCGTGAAGGAACTGACCGCCGGAGCCATGGAGTTGCTCGGCGCAGGGAAAGCCAAGACTGTCACGGCCTAGCAGGGAGGACCTCTCTCATGAAATGTGCAACCATTTTTACACTGTAGACGTTTAGTCAACTATAATCGATAACCAAACCAGTAACATGAAAGAAACCATCCACATCAACGCGGCTAGTTTTGATGCCGCAGTCCTCCAATCACCCGTGCCGGTGCTCGTCGATTTCTGGGCGCCGTGGTGCGGGCCCTGCCAGCTCATCGGGCCGGTGCTCGATGAAATCGCCAAGGAGGGCGACGGCCGCTTTCGCATCACGAAAGTGAACGTGGACGACAACCCGGAACTCGCGCAGCAGTTCAAGATTCGGGGCATCCCTGCCCTGCTCTTTTTCAGCGGCGGCAAGCTCCGCCAGCAATTGGCCGGGGTGACGAAAAAGGCGGTGATCCTGAAAACACTCGAGGATCTTGCGAGCGCTCCCGCGAATGCCTGAACTCCATTTACCAACCCATTTCCAAATCCAATCGAATCCAGAAATATGAACCTGCTCTTTACTCCATATACCGCCGGCGAACTCAGCCTGCGCAACCGTCTCGTGATGGCTCCGCTCACCCGCGGGCGCACGAGCCCGGACCGCGTGCCCAATGACCTGATGGTGGAATACTACCGCCAGCGCGCCTCGGCGGGGCTTATCATCACCGAGGCCACCGTCATCTCGCCGCAGGGCGCGGGCTGGGTGAATACGCCGGGCATCTACAACGATGACCAGGTGCGCGGCTGGCGCGCGGTCACCGACGCCGTGCATGAGGAAGGCGGACAAATCGTGGTGCAGCTCTGGCACATGGGGCGCTCGTCGCACCCAGACTTCCAGCCGGAGGGTGCGCTACCCGTGGCGCCCTCGGCGGTGCCGATTAGCGTGGGGCAAATCTCGACCTTCACCGGCAAAAAGCCGTATCCCACGCCGCGTGCGCTGGAGACGGAGGAAATTCCCCGCATCGTGCAGGACTACGCGAGGGCTGCGGGCCTGGCACGGGAAGCGGGCTTTGATGGAGTCGAAATCCACGGGGCCAACGGCTACCTCATCGATCAGTTCCTGCGCGACGGCACCAACTTCCGCACCGACCGTTACGGCGGCAGCGTGGAGAACCGCTCGCGCTTCCTGCTGGAAATCACCGAGGCGGTGACCTCGGCGTGGACGCCCGGCCGGGTGGGCGTGCGCCTTTCGCCAACGGGGGATTTCAACGACATGCGTGACAGCGACCCTGCGGCAATCTTTGGGCATGCTGCGCGGGAGTTGAATCAATTCGGTCTCAGCTACCTCCACGCGATGGAGCCAAAGCCGGGGCATCCGCGCTCGTCGGGACTTCCCGCCGTCGCGCCTTTGATGCGGAAGGCGTTTGCCGGGACGTTCATGCTGAATGGCGGACTCGATGCGCAGACGGGCGGCGAGGCGATCGCCAATGGCGATGCCGACCTGGTGGCCTATGGGGTGCCCTTCCTCGCGAACCCGGACCTGGTGGAACGCTACCGCACCGGGGCACCGCTCAATGAACCGGACATGGCGACCTTCTACGGAGGAGGCGCGAAGGGTTACAGCGACTACCCGGCGCTGGTGGGACTCGCGCCAGAGCTGGCGGCGAAGTAAGGAAGATGCGCGCAAAGTAGGCGGGGTTTCCAACCTCGCACGGGAGGGAATTCGGGTGGTTTTAGTGAACTCCATCCCGAGCGAGGTTAAAAACCTCGCCTACTTTCGCGCCTCGCCTTTTTAGAACAATTCGCCCTGCGGGTCCGGCTCTTTTGGAGTCGCGGTCTTCTTCGGCTTCACCGGCTTCGCGGGCGTTGCTTCGCCCCAGGGTAATTCTTCCGGTGAGATCGCTACTGGTGCTGGCTTCACTATCGCGCCCGCTTTTTCGGCATCGGCTCGGACCTCCGCGAGGAGGCCTTTGAACTCACACGATTCGAGCGCTGCGATGAATTCCTGCCATTGGGGGGCGATGCGCAGATCTTCGATGGGTTTTGGCAGGGGGAGATCGAGGTCGAGGCGGACCATCTCGCGGTTGTTTCGGATGTGTGTGAGCCCGGCTTCCAGCTTTCCGCGGATGCGCTCGTTTTTCACGGCTCTCACATTGGCCATCAGCGCGTCGAGCCCGCCGTGCTCTTTCAGCAGCGCTACTGCGGTTTTGTTTCCGATGCCTTCGATGCCGGGGATGTTGTCCACCGTGTCGCCGATCAGCGCGAGCACTTCGCCAATCTGCGTTGGCGGCACGCCCCACTTGGTGGTTACCTGCTCCACGCCGAGCAGGCCGAAGCCCGTGGCTGGGTCGGCATCCGTTTTGTTGGTGGAATAAATCCAGCATCCGCCATCCACGAGTTGGAAGAGATCCTTGTCGTTTGTGGCAACGATGACTTCACCACCCTGCGCCCGTGCGGCGACGCAATAGGACGCGATGAGATCATCTGCCTCGGTATCCGGCACGCCGATGCTCGCAAGGCCCATCCATTCCACGGCCTTGCGGACGAAATCGATCTGCGGGCGCAGCAACTCAGGGGTCTCCACGCGCGTGGCCTTGTATTCCGGCTGTAGTTCCACCCGGCGCTTGGGCAGTCCTTCATCCCACAGCACCGCAGCGAGATCGGCTCCGGTATCGCGCAACATCTTCCGCACCGTCTTGATGAAGCCGTAGATCGCATTCGTCGGCTCCCCCTTGGAATTGCTGAGTTCACGGATCGCGAAGAAGGAGCGATACATGTAGTAGTGACCGTCGATGAGAAGGAGCTTCATGGTGCGCCGCCTCTATTTCGAATTGCTTCGCGGGTTCCAATCTCAATCAGCGGCAATTGAGGGGACTGGCTGAATTTACTCCGGAACTTTGTAGAAGGAATGCTCGTCGCTGGAACTCCCTGACCAATTGCTCGGTCGAGATGTTGCGTTTTGAAGGGCGCTTCGCGCCACGGTGCCTTCGAACGCTCTGCTCGAACCGATGCACTCATGCTTAGAACGAAATTAATCACGCACTGGTCATGACCAATGCATGCCCATCGTTGCATTCGCCACGGATCGCATTATAAAGGAGGGGATATGAAGGTGCATGTTTTGCAAATCCCTGTGGATGGAAAGCGATACGAGGGCGAGGAGTCGAGCGATGTGCTTGAGCTCAACGACCAACACGTCCGCCCGGTGGCTCCGATCACTTACGCGCTCGACGTTGGGATCAGTGAAGGAGGACTCTGGGCGCATGGCAGTGTCTCCACGGAGGTGGAGTGCAACTGCATGCGGTGCCTGGAAAAGTTCCGCCGTCCCCTCGAAGTGCCGAATTTCGCAGTCCAGATAGAACTTGAAGGAAAAGAGATGGTGGACTTGACAGAATACATGAGAGAAGACATTCTCCTTGCCCTTCCGGCCCATCCGTACTGCGATTGGAACGGCGTAAAGCACTGTAAGGCAACCTTTTCCGATACAGCCGCTGAGCCGCTCACTGACCAAGGCGATGCATGGAAGTCACTCGACCAACTAAAACTTTAACCACGACATACCATGGGTGTTCCAAAGCGTAAAAAATCAAAGATGCGTCTTCGCACGCACAAAGCATCGCTCCGCTGGCACGCGCCGCTCTTGAACAAGTGCGGCCAATGCAGCAGCACGATCCAGAGCCACCGCGCCTGCCCGAGCTGCGGCTACTATGCCGGCCGCCAGGCCCTCACTATCGAGGCATAAAGCTTCGCTTAGCGACCCCTCAGCCGCCCCGTTTCACGACGCGGGCGGCTGAGTCGTTTTTTGCCTTGCCGCAAATAGCCCAAAGCCTTCCCATTGCGGCTGTGGCTCCGCACATGATTTTTGCGCCCTCACTATGAAGATCGCACTCGATGCGATGGGAGGCGACTACGCGCCTGAAAACATCGTCCACGGTGCCGTGGACGCCCTGCGCGATTTTCCCCACATCACCAAGCTTTACCTCACCGGCGACACTCCGCGCATCGAGGCCGAGCTCAAAAAGCATGCCTGCAACGATGGACGCATCGAGATCGTCCATACGACCCAGATCGTGGACATGTCGGACAGCGGCCTGGATGCGGTGCGGAGGAAGAAGGACAGCTCCATCTCCCGTGCAGTGGAACTGGTAAAGGATGGCAAGGCCCAGGCTGTGGTAAGCGCCGGGCACACAGGGGC
>JAYUWZ010000519.1:0-7924 GCA_043753265.1 Verrucomicrobiaceae bacterium | reverse complement strand
ATGCTGCTGCTGCTGCACTTGCGTGGCCGTATCGCGGAAGCCCGGAGGGGGCGGGGGAGGGGGTGGCGGCAACGCGCCTTGATTCAACGGCGGTGGCGGTGGTGGCTGCCCACCTTCCCGACGTGGCCTGCTCCCATCGCGCGGCGGCGGCGGTCGCCGATCGCCGGGCACCAATCGGCCCCGGTCGATCTGCCTCTGCTGCTCATTCGTCGCCCGCAAAATCTTGGGCTCCGAGGGCAGGCGCACCCGAAATCCTTTCACCAGCTTTGCGCTCTGTGTTTGCGCACTGAGCCGGAAATCCATCACCGGGCTCAAGCGATTTCCCGGCAAGATCAACGCCATCTGCCCCGTATGGAGAAACTGCACGCGCCCGCCGGGCAGGGTCACCTTTCCCCGGCCTTCGAGCAGCAATACTTTCATTCCGCCATCGCGAGTCGCCGCCACAATCAGCGTGGTACCCAGCACCGCCGCGGAGGCCGCATGGGTGCGAATCGAGCCGCCACCCTTGCCCGATGGCGATTGAAACAAAATCGACCCCTGCTCCAACTCGATCGTCCGGCTTCGCGGCTGAAACGAAAACACGGTGTTGGAACCCACCCGTGTGACGGTCCGATCCTCAGCCACCAGTTCCGCTCGCGAGTGATCTCCCGTCCGCAAAATTTCAGGCACAGCCAGCACATCCTTCTCGCGGGCAGGCCGCGCTTTCCGCGTATTCGGATCGATCACCGAAACGTGGTTTACCACCTCGGTGAAAGTGGAGCGCTCCAGCGGCGCAGCATTTCCGGCAGCGACGCCGAGGAGGATTGAGAGCAGGAGGATTGGGCGAGCCATGGGGATGGGGACTAGGCTTTGAGATGCCACTCAATTGCCAAAAGGCAACTGCGGATCGTCCTCAAACCGCGCCAGGTGCGGATCGGTTTCCCCCGCCGTCTCGGGCACCACCTCCACGATGTCCTGCCCGATGTTCAGATTGCCGGTAAAGATGCCGCCTTTTTCCACCACGATCGCACGCGCGTACACCTCGCCTTCCAGCCAGCCGCCTTTGTTGATCACCACCTTGTCCGCAACCACCCGCGCGCGCGCCTTTCCGTTCAACTCAAAAAGCTTGGTCTTCAGGATCTTTACAAACTCCACATCCGCCTTCTTTTCCACCAGCACATGGGCGGACTCCAGGGTGCCCGGTATCCGGCCCTTGAGGTTGATGGATGCCGTGCCCGTGCACAGAATGCAGCCGCGCAGGCTGCCATCGATGCGGGCCGTGCCGCACATCAGCCGCGTGCTCGTCACGTCCCCGCGCCCGGTAATGCTCACCTCTCCCGCCGTCTGAACGCTGCGCCCAAACGGACCGGTGATCTTGAAATCGCGCAGGTCGATGTACGCGCCGCACCCCGGGCACATGGTGCTCTGCGCCTCCGTGCTCAGGATCTGCTCGTGGGCGCAGGAAAAGCAGGTAATCTTCCGCTGCTTTGGCCCTACAAAGTAGTTCTTCAGCCGGGAGAAAATGCCCGGCTCTTTTACGATATTTTGCTCTCCCGCCAGTGGGCGCTCGAGCGAGTAGTGCTCCTGGCACTTCCGGCAAAACGTCGTCTTTGCAAGCACGGACTCCTCTTGTGTAAACCCGCAGTGCGGGCACACAGAGGCCATTTTCTCGGTATTTTTGCGGACGTTTTTTGCCACGGCTCAAGAGCACTCGCGCCGCGCGTGCCCGGACAGGGACGCGCGGCGCGCGCAAAGAATGCGTGTCGACCCGCGACTGGGCGGGAAGGACGGCAGGCGGACTAGCGCTGCTGGCCGGCGGCGCCGCGATCGGGGGCACGCAGGATTTCGGGCTGGCGCATGGCGACCTTGTTGGGGGTCACCTCGGACTTGCCGACGAACGTCGCGCCTTCCTCGATGACGAGGCGGGTAGCCTTCAGGTCGCCGAAGAGAGCCGCGTGGGCCTTGAGTTCGCAGCGCTCCTCCACGGTGATGTTGCCATGCACCTTGCCGAGCACGGTCACCGACTTGGTCTTGATCTCACCCTTGATCTCGGCGTTTTCGCCGACCGTGAGTACGCCGGCGGAATTGATTTCGCCCTCTACTTTGCCGTCGATGGTCAGTTCGTTCTGGAACTTGATGGAACCTTTGATTTCGACGTCGCTGCTGAGGCGGTTATTGGGTGTGCTTGGAATTTCGGGCATGTGATTAGGCGGTGGGATTGTTGATGGACTCTTCGTTTTTCCCCATGGCATTTCGCCATCGGCTGTCGCGAGTATGGGTGTGCGCGGGAGTGTGTCAACGAGACGAAATGCGGAACCAAAACTTTTCCATTCTAAGTCTCAAAATCGTCATCCGCGACACGCGGGGAATGAGACGGTCTTGCAGGAAAAAGCGGGTATTTTTCCTACGGCAGGGTCGTCCGCAATACACTCGCCGAAATCCCCCCGGGTGCGATCGTGCGTTCCGTGGACAGTGCGGGGATTAAAAAGAACTCCCCTTTCGAGAACGTCCGCCCCCCGCACTCCACCGTCCCATCCAGTACGGTGAAAATCGAGCATCCGCCTGTCTCGTCGAGCCGAGGCCCGGTGAGCGCCCAGCGGTCGACTGCAAAGTATTCGCACCCCACCAGCCGCTCGCCATCGCACGGCTGCAGTGGAGGCTCGTGGTCTGCAAAATCCATCGACCGCATCGACTCCTCCACGTGCAACTGCCGTGGCATGCCGTCCAGCCCCATACGGTTCCAGTCAAACACCCGGTAAGTCGTGTCGCTATTCTGCTGAATCTCCACAATGAGGCACCCTCCGCCAATCGCGTGGCAGCGCCCGCTGGGGATGAAAATACAATCGCCCTCCTTTACGGGAATTCGATGCAGCGTCTCCGCTGTGCGGCCCTCCGTCAGCGCGCTCTCGAAAGCCTCCCGCGTCATCCCATTGCGAAACCCCGCGTACACCTCCGCCTCGGGCGCCGCCCCCAGCAGGTACCACATCTCCGTCTTGGGCTCGCCCTTCAACTCCGTGGCTACCGTGGCCGGCGGATGCACCTGCACGCTCAGCGTGTCCCGCGCATCCAGAATCTTTGCCAGCACCGGAAACCGCTCGCCCCCGCGCGCCGCGCCAAAAACCACCGCCCGGTGTTCCGTCCACAGTTCATGCAGCGTCGCGCCGTCAAACTCCCCGCCATCCACCTCGCTCTGCGCGTCCTCGCGATCCACGAGTTCCCAGCTCTCGCCGATCACCGCCCCCGCGGGCAGCGGCTTCCCGAGCTCATCCGCTATGCGCCGCCCACCCCACACCCGCTCCATGAACAAGGGCTTAAACGTAATCGGTTTCATCAAACTAAAATCGCACCAGCGCCATAATCAGCCGCACGCCATTCAAACAACGACCATTGGACGCTGGATGTTCGACGTTGGGCGTTGGACGTTATTTCACCTTCACCGCACGCGTCTCCAGCTTGCGGTAAAGCGTCGCCATGCTGATTCCCAGCATCTTGGCCGCCTTCTCCCGGTTGCCGCCATTGTGCTTGATGCTCTCTTCGATAAACCGGCGCTCCTGGTCGCGGATGAAATCGTCCAGCTTCTTGCCAATCGGCATCGCACCGGAGGATTCAGTCGCGGGCGAGTGCTGACCGGCCTGCTTGAGCACGAGGGGCGGTAGATCCTGTACGCGGATGAGATTGTCGTCGCAAAGCGCCGAGGCGCGCTCGATGGCGTTCTCCAGCTCGCGCACGTTGCCCGGCCAGTTGTAGCACTGCAGCGCCTCGAGTGCCTTGGGGTCGATCTTGTCGGGCGGGGTCATTCCGTTGCCCTTTTTCAGGAAGTGATGCACCAGCAGCGGGATGTCCTCCACGCGGTCGCGCAGCGGCGGCAGTTCGATGGGAATCACGGCCAGCCGGTAATACAAATCCTCGCGGAACTTGCCGTCCTTCACCTTGTCCAGCAGCGACTCATTCGTCGCGCCCAGCACCCGCACGTTGATGGGCACGGTCTTCGTGTCGCCCACCCGGCGCAGTTGCCGCTCCTGCAGCACGCGCAGCAGCTTCGTCTGAAGCGGCACGGCCATGGAGTTCACCTCATCCAGGAAAATCGTCCCACGCTCGGCCTCTTCAAAGAGCCCCGCCTTGTCAGAGACCGCCCCGGTGAACGACCCCTTCTTGTGGCCAAAAAGCTCGGACTCCAGCAGGTTCTCAGGCAGCGCCGAGCAGTTGATCGCCACAAAGGGCTGATGCTGGCGGCTGCTATTATAGTGCAGCGCCCGGGCCACGAGCTCCTTGCCCGTGCCGCTCTCGCCCTGAATCAAAATGGTCGAATCCGTATCCGCCACCTTGCGGATGAGGTGGTAGACCTCGTCCATCTTTGGCGAGGTGCCGATGATGTTGTCCGGGTTCGTCGAGCGCTTCACCACCTTCTTCAGGGTGTCGCGCTCCTTGGCGGTCTCGGAAAATTCGATGGTGTGCCGCACCCGCGCCTGCATCTCGGAAATCTTGAAAGGCTTGCGGATGTAATACCGCGCACCCTCGCCAATGGCTTTCTCTGCGATCTCCTCGTTGCCGTAGCCGGTCATCAGGATGACGTGGCAATTGTCCAGCGCCCCATGCACGCGGCGGAGGACTTCAAACCCGTCCACCTTGTCCATCTTGATGTCGCTGATCACGAGTTGTGGCGCGATGATTTCGAGCTGGTCGAGCGCCTTGGAGGAGTTGACGAAGGGAAACGTATCGTGACCCAGCTCCCTGCAAGCGGTGACAACGAGTTCTACGATGTTCGGTTCGTCGTCGATGATGACAATTTTGGCCATGGTGAGAAAGTGGTTAGGGTTACAGGAGAACCGCTTCTTGGAAACAAGGTTCGCGGAATTGAGAGTATTTCATCTATGAGAATTCGCAAAGGCATTTTTGCGTCATTGCTGCGAAAAGTTTCAGTGACTCCTCACCAGCCACCCCGTGCCGTACCCCGCCCCACCATGCCTCTCTATCAACTCCGTAAAGGTACCCATCCCTGCGAACGACCTCCTCTCATTAATGGGTGAACGGCTTTGAATCCCTATCCCTCGGTGCCTGATATTCGCACCCTCCCTAGGCCAAAAACGCAGGCACTTGATTCACCGCGTCGTCTTCGCCAGCTTTTCCGCCCGGGCGAAACCGAGGATGCGGTAGGCGATCTTATACTTAAGCGATGCGGCGGGACCTTCCACGTGGATTAGGCCCTTTGCGTGGCGCTCGTCGTGATATTCAATTGCACCAGCGATATCGTATTTTGCCCACATGCGCGCCATTTCGAAGCAGGCCTGGCCTACTTCCCGGCGGTGCTCCTCGGTCTGCATGGGGCCTAGCCAGGCGAGGAGTTTGTCCATCAACCCGGTGCGCACGCGGGTGACGAGCAGTGGGTCCTTGCGGCAGAGCGTGCCCTCGCTCCAAACGCGGTAGACCGCGCCGGGTGTTGAGGTAAAAACGAAGCGCAGGCCCGCTTGGAGGGCGCGCAGATAGAGCTCGTGCTCCTGGCAGCAGGGCTGGTCATCCTTCCACCCGCCCAGGTCGCGCAGCGGCTGGGTGCGCCAAAGCGCGCCGCCAGTCTGCGGGATGTGCCAGCGAATCCACTGGGTGAACCGATCGGCGGACGGCGACGATTTGCTGGATTCGCGCGAGGAGCCCGTGTTCGTCCAGGTCTCAATCCACACCGGGCTGTAGACGACATCCGCCTCTTTGCTGCCCTCGCGGAGCTGCGTCACGATCTTCGTCGGCTCGAGATAATCGTCCGCGTCCAGGAACTGGATCCATTCCCCTGCGGCTTCCTGCAGCGCGAGGTTCCGGGCGAAGGTGGCCCCGCTGCGTCCGGCCTCCATCAGACGGATGCGATCACCAAATTCCCGGGCAATCGCGAGCGAGCCATCGGTCGACCCGTCGTCGATCACAATGACCTCGGGCTCCACGCCGCTCTGGTCGAGAGCGCTCTGGATAGCCTGGCCGAGCCAGCGCTCGGCATTAAAACATGGTATGCCTATCGTGACTATCATCGTGGGGAGAAAGAACTCACTTTAACAGGGTGCGACGCCATGTCTCATACAACCATAGCGAGAAGAATGCCCGACCTCCATCCCATTTTCCAGTGGTCAGATCTTCCCATGCGGCGCGCAGGAGTTTGGGGTCCAGTTGGGCACAGACTGCGGAGTCGCTGGCAAAGATCTCAGCCTCCGCCTGCTCGCGAAGCGGACCGGCAAACCATGCATTGAGGGGCACGGGGAAACCCTTCTTAGGCCGGGCGCTGTCTTCGTTCAGCTTGCGCGCGAGGACTTTGCGCAGAATGAGCTTTCCCGGCCCACCGAGGGGGAGCTTGAGCGAGGAAGGGATGCGGGCCGCGACCCGGGCGACCTCGATATCGAGCAGCGGGGTGCGCTGCTCGATGCTGGCGCCCATGCTCATCTTGTCGGCTTTTTGCAGGAGCGACTCGGCGAGCTGCCAGTCGATATCGAAGGCGAGCAGCCCGCTGAGGGCGTCGCGCTGGGGGCGATATACTTCCTTTCCCAGCGTCTGCGCACGTTCCATGAGGCGTGTCAACTGAGCTTCCGTGAGCCCCCTTGGACGCCGGATGTCGCCGGGAAAACCCTCCATGCGGAGCAGTGCCACCTCGCTCGCCGGGGTGGAGTGCGCGCGCCCGAGCAGGCGCTGCCAGCGGGAATCCGTAGCCATGGTGCGGGGCTGCGGGAGAAAGTGCCGCCACCGGCGCACAGCCTCGGTCTTCCCCATGGTCGCGAGCATGCCCGCATAGCGGGCCTCGTAGCCGCCGAAAAGCTCATCGCTCCCTTCCCCTGAGAGGAGCACCTTCACGTGCTCGCGTGCCATCTCGCAGAGGCGCAGCACCGCAAAGCAGGCGGGGTCGCCCACGGGCTCATCGAGGTGCCACGCAACCCGCCCGATGCTCTCGGAAAAATCGCGCGCGCTGAGCTGGAGTTGGTGGTGCTTCGAGCCGATTTCACGCGCGGTCCGCATGGCACCGATGAACTCGGAATCCTCGTCGCCAAAGCCCGCGGTAAAGGTCTGCATGGTCCCGTCCATCTGCTCCTGCGCGTAGGCGGTGACGGTGCGGCTATCGAGCCCGCTGCTGAGGAGGACGCCGACCGGCACGTCGGCCCGCAGGTGCACGCCGATGCTCTCAGCGATAACGCTATCGAGTTCGTGGATGGCCGTCTCCTCGTCGACGAGGTCGGGCTCGGCATCCAGTTCGTAGCGCCAGTAGCGCTGGGGCTCGGCTGCGGCAGGAGCGTCGAGCGGGACTTTGATGAGGCACCCCGCAGGCAGCTTGCGTACATGTCGGAGATGCGTGCGCGGGGCGGGCAGCGAAAGCCACGCGGCCCAGTCGAGGAAAGCCTCGGAGTCGATGTCACGGCTCACCCACGGGAGGGCGAGCAGGCATTTCAGCTCGCTCGCGAAAGCGAACTTGTCGCCGGACTTGGTGTAGTAGAGCGGCTTTTGCCCGAAGTGATCGCGGGCAATGAGCAGCGTGCGCGTGGTGCGATCGAGAATGCAAAAGGCAAACATGCCGCGCAGACGCCGCGTCATTTCAATGCCGAGATCCTCGTACAAATGCACGAGCACCTCGGTGTCGCTGTGCGTGGAAAAAGTGTGGCCCCTGCCTTCCAGTTCACGGCGCAGCTCGACGTAGTTGTATATCTCGCCATTGAAGACCACGCCCACTGTTTGTGTCTCATTCCAGATCGGCTGATTGCCGCCCGCGAGATCGATGATGGAAAGGCGGCGCATTCCCATGGCCATGCCGGGCTCCACGTGGGTGCCCTCGCCATCGGGACCACGATGGGAGATGAGGCCGAGCATCCGCCGGAGCGACCCGGCGGCATCGCCTTCTTCACGAGCTACAAAACCAGCGATTCCACACATTGGCAGTAGCCTACCGAATGGAACGGGGTCTGGTCACGGCTGATTGTGGGAGGGC
>JAYUWZ010000518.1:0-3757 GCA_043753265.1 Verrucomicrobiaceae bacterium | reverse complement strand
GAAAGATCCCGTGGAATTCACTGGATGCCAAATACCTGTGAATTCGGACGGGATCCTTCCGTCGCTTAAAGCTCCCTCAGGATGACAGCGAGAATGAGAAATGTAAAAACCCACGCATTCCTCCGCCCCACGCCTGCCCCATTGGGCGTTAGACGTTCAGCGTTCAGCGTTGGACGTTCCCCAAAGGGCCTACGCCGCGTCCTTGTCCTGCTTGCGCCGGACAATCGGGGTCTTCTTCCCTTCGACGACCGCACGGTTCACCGTGATGTCCGCGATATCCTCGCGGCTCGGCACATCATACATCACGTCGCGCATGATGCGCTCGAAGAGCGAGCGCAGCGCACGGGCGCCGGTGCCGCGTTTCACGGCCTGCTCGGCAAATGCGCGCAGCGCGTCCTTCGTCACGGTGAGTCCCACGCCTTCCATGGCGAGCAGCTTCGCGTATTGCTTCACGAGAGCGTTCTTCGGCTCGGTGAGAATCGACACCAGCTCGTCCTCGTTCAAAGGATCGAGCGCCGTCACGACGGGCAGTCGTCCCACAAACTCGGGGATCATTCCGAAGCGGAGCAAATCCTCCGGCTCGCAGTGACGCAAAATCTCGCTGAACGGCACTTCCGCCTCCGGCTCATCACTGCCGGCGGGGCGCATGTTTGGCCCAAAGCCCAGCACCTTCTTGCCACGGCGGCGTTCAATGATTTTGTCGAGCCCCACGAATGCCCCGCCGCAGATGAAGAGAATCTTCTCCGTGCTCACCTGGATGTATTCCTGGTGCGGATGCTTGCGCCCGCCCTGCGGCGGCACATTGCACGTCGTGCCCTCGAGAATCTTCAGCAGCGCCTGCTGCACGCCTTCGCCGCTCACGTCACGGGTGATGGAAACGTTCTCGGTCTTGCGTCCGATTTTGTCGATTTCGTCAATGTAAACGATGCCGATCTCCGCGCGCTTCACGTCGTAATCGCTGGCCTGAAGCAGGCGCAGGATGATGTTTTCCACGTCCTCACCCACGTAGCCCGCCTCGGTCAGCGTCGTCGCGTCCGCGATGCAGAAAGGCACATCGAGCACCCGGGCCAGCGTCCTCGCCAGCAGCGTTTTACCGCTGCCCGTCGGGCCGATGAGCAGGATGTTGCTCTTGTCGATTTCCACTTCCGCGAGGGGGTCGAGACCCACCTGGCCGGCCTGCGCCGACGTCCCGCTGTGCAGGATGCGCTTGTAGTGGTTGTGCACCGCCACGCTCAGCGTCTTCTTCGCCGGGTCCTGCCCGATGACGTAATTATCGAGCTGGCGGCGAATCTCCGCCGGTTTCGGCACCCGCAGCGTGGTGCTGTGGCGTTTCGCCTCATCGGTCAACTCCTTGTCGAGAATGCCTTTGCAGACATTGATGCAAGAGTCGCAGATATAGACGCCGGGACCGGCAATGAGCTTGCGAACTTCTGCGTGCGATTTACCGCAGAAGCTGCACATGGTGAGATTGGAGGCGCGTGCCATCGAGTATTATACTATAGCGAAAACTGTTCCGTTGCCAGTGGCAATTATTGTTACTAGCCCTGCTTGTCCGGAGCGGCAGCCACGGCAGCGTTGAAATCAGGCAAATCGCGGCGTGATTTCACCACCTCGTCCACGAGGCCGTAATCCTTGGCCTCCTGGGCGGTCATGAAATTATCGCGGTCGCAATCCTTGTTCACCTTCTCCTCGGTCTGGCCGGTGTGGTGGGCAATGATCCGGTTCGTGCGGCGGTTCAGCCGGTAGAGGAATTCCACCGTGCGCTGCACATCCGCCGTCGTGCCGCGGGCGCCGCCGCTGGCCTGGTGGATCATGATGTCGCTATTCGGCAGCGCAAAGCGCTTGCCCTTCGTGCCCGCGCACAGGAGCAGCGCCCCCATGGAGGCCGCCATGCCGAGGCAGTAGGTGTTCACGTCGCAGGTCAAAAACTGCATCGTGTCGTAAATCGCCAGACCCGCCGTAATCGAACCGCCGGGGCTGTTGATATACAGATGGATGTCCTTCTTGCCGTCGTCCATCTGGAGATACAGCAAGTGCGCGATGACCGCATTGGCCACGAGATCGTCCACCTCGGTGCCGAGGAAGATGATGCGATCCTTCAGCAGGCGCGAGTAGACGTCGAACTGGAACATCCCGCGTCCATCCTGCTCATAGATCACCGGGCTGTAGATGCCCGAGCGTGGTGTCATGATGGTCTTGTCGTGTGGTGGAAAAATCATATTCGTATGTCGCTTATCCATTCACCGGTTCCGGCTGCGCTGCAAGCGGAGCTTCATCGGATTTCTCGGTTTTTGCTTCCTCCGCAGGGGCGGCGGTGGATTCACCGCTGCCGAGCGCCGGGGATTCCGTGGCCACGAGTGCGTGGGATGCCACAAATTCCAGCGTCTTCGCCGTCAGCACATCCTCGCTGATCTGGTCGATTGCATTCCGCTTTTGCAGTTCTTTCAGCATCTTCTCGAAGGTCATGTCGTAGCGGCGGGCCATCGCGAGAATGCTCTGCTTGAGCTCGGCTTCCGTTACACGGATGCCTTCCTGCTCGGCGATGCGGAGGAGGACGAACGTACCCTTGATCCTATCGCGGGCCGACTGCGCGGCGCTGCCGATGAGCTCGCGCTCGTTTTCCTTGATGACTTCCTGCGTCACGCCGCGCGTTTCGTTCTCGCGCACGATGTCGCGCAGGATGGCCTGCGTCTGCTGGCGCACGAGGTGCGTGGGCAGTTCGCATTCCACCTTGGCGATCAGGGCGGACATCACGCTGTTGCGGCGGGCTGTGTCGATGGAGGTGTGCTTCTGGCGCTGGAGTTCCTCGCGCACCAGGATGCGCAGTTCGCCCAGGCTCTTGCCCTTCGCGATGCCATCCGCAAACGCGTCGTCCACATCGGGCAGCACGCGGGATTTGATTCCCTTCAGCGTCACCTTGTAGTGGATCTTCGTGCCGGGCATTCCCTCCACCGGGAAATCCGAGGGCACCTCGATTTCGAACTCGCGCGTGTCGCCCACATTGGCGCCCACGAGTTGTGCGCAAAAGCCGGGGAAGAACGCCTCCTCCGTCATCTTGATCCAGAAATCATCATTCTGCGAAAGCGGCTTGCCCGCCTTGGGAAACTTCGTGTGCACGGGCTCGCCTTCGATCGTGCCGGCGTAGTCCACCACCACGTAGTCTTCCATCGCCGCGGGGCGCGTGGGCTCCACTTCCGGGAAATCCGCCTGCTGGTCGCGCAGGTTCTCCAGCGCCGCATCGATTTCCTCGTCCTTCACCTCGGCGCTCGGCACCGTCACCGCGATGCCCTTGTAGTCGGGCAATTCGAAATCGGGATGCAAAATCAGCGTCGCCTTGAATTTCAGCGAGCGGTCATTGCCCCACTCCACTTCCTCCACGTCCGAGAGCTGGAGCACGCGCAGCTTGCGCTCCGCGATGGCCGAGCGGCACGCATCGCTCAGCACCTGCTTCGTTACTTCCTCGCGGATTTCCTTGCCATACTTCTTCTCCACGACCCCGCGCGGGGCCTTGCCCGGGCGGAATCCAGGCAGTTTGGCATACTGGGTGTAATCCAGCGCGACCTTCTCCCACGTCGTCTTGACGGCATCGGGCGTAACCTCGACGCGAAGATTGGCGAGACAGTTGGGCAATTGTTCAAAAACGACGTTCATGGTGTGTGCTTCAAAAATTGAAAGGGGGGCGAAAATAGCGGCCACTTCTCACTTGCCAAGCGGAGACTGCATCGATTTTTCGGGGTTCCTCTGCCGCTCCACGAAA
>JAYUWZ010000517.1:0-7932 GCA_043753265.1 Verrucomicrobiaceae bacterium | reverse complement strand
AGCCGGATGGTGTGCGCGAGGGCGTCTACGTCCCGCGCCGCGACACAAACTCGCTGCTCAACCACTATGCGGGCGGTCGCCTCTTTCCCGGCGAGCACGCGTATGCGGATTTCAACATTCGCGAAAAGGGCGCATGGATCGGCATGCGCATGCGCTCCAGCGATGGGCGGCTCACAGTGGACCTCCGCGCCACCGAGACGGACACCCTGCCGGCTGGCTCCTGCTTCCGCAGCGTCGCGGAGGCCTCGGCCTTTTTCGAGCCGGGCTGTGTGGGCTTCTCGCCGTCGAAGGATCCCACAAAGCTTGATGCCATGCGGCTGGAGACAAAGTTCTGGCGCGTGCGCCCTCTCGCGGTGGAGATAGTGCGCTCCAGCTTCTTTGCAGATGTCTCCATGTTTCCGCCGGGTTCGGTGGTATTCGACCATGCGCTCATCATGCGGGATGTTCCCCATGAGTGGCACACGCAGGGCGGCATCACGCTTCAGCCGGTGAAGCGGATTGCGGAGTATAAAAACGTCCAACATCCAACATCCAACGCTTAACGCCCAATGGCGCAAGCGTGGGACGGTCACGAAACCTGAAGCGCGAAGAGCTCTTGGAGTGATCGAGCGCCGCTCAAAGCTGCGAAGCATCGCAGCAGTCCGAGGGCGGCTTCGCCGCAGTTTTTATTTCAAAGAACCTTGTCCGACGCTTGCGTCATTGGACGTTGAATGTTGGGCGTTCG
Source organism: Verrucomicrobiaceae bacterium (assembly GCA_043753265.1). GTDB lineage: Bacteria > Verrucomicrobiota > Verrucomicrobiia > Chthoniobacterales > Chthoniobacteraceae > SXWH01. Next base: position 7,208 of record JAYUWZ010000517.1, on the reverse strand, counting down.
GCGTTGGACGTTTCCTTACTTCTTTGCCTGCTTCACTCCGATGCCCAGTTCCTCGGCGGTCCAGGCTTTGGTGCGCTCTTTGTGCTCGGTGCGGATTTTGGTCACGTCGGCGACGCTCACGGGTGAGGCGGTGTGTTCCCATTCGCGGCGGATGTAGGTGATCACGCCGGCCACTTGCTCGTCGCTCAGCGCGGCACCGAGGGGCGGCATTTCGAGCGACCACGACTGGCCGTTTACCTTGATGGGGCCGGTGAGGCCGTGGATGATGATTTTTGGCAGCACGTCCGCCTTGCCCAGCACCCAGTCGCTATCCACGAGTGTCGGCGCGAGGCCGTCCATGCCCTGCCCATTGGGCTGGTGGCAGGCGACGCACAGAGTGGAGTAAACCACCTTGCCGCCATCATATAGCTTTTGCTCGGCGGGGCTGAGGGGCTTGACTACCGGCGGGGCCTCCACACCAGGCTTGTTGGGCCACGCCACGCGGGCATCCAGTTCCTTGAAGAGAGGTTGCAGCTTGGGATCGAGGCTCGATGCAATCTTTGCCAGTTCCGGCGCCTCGCTATCGAGGTAAAGCAGCTTCGGCTTGCGTGCCGTCTTTGACGCCCCTTTTCCGGTCGCCCCGGCCAGCAGCGCCACTTGCAGCGGCGAATTTGGCTTTTGCGCCGCGATGAGCGTGAGCAGTTTCTTCACACGTCCCGATTTGCGTTCAGTCATCACCGCTCCCGCGAGCGAGGAGAGCATGTCCTGTGGCGCTGGCTTGTCGCTCACAGTGAGGAGCGCCTCCAGCGTCTCCAGTTCACGGCCACGCAGACCGCTCAGGATCGCGTCGCGCACCAGCGCGTTTGCGCCAGCGGCCCGGGCGAGGGTAAGGGTCGCGTCGAAGGACTCCGGGTAGGCGCTGGCGGTGAAGCCGAGTGCGATTTGCACATCCACACTGCGATCGCCTGCGAGCTTGATCAGTTCGGGTGCGAGTGAGCGGTCGGCCAGGCGCACGGCCATGGCGCGCACCTTGGCATCGCTGTCCTTCAGTGCCACGCCGGTCACATCAGGCGTGAGCAGGCCCATGCCCTCCAAGGTCCAGAGTGCATGAATCTTTGCGAGCGAGCTGCCGCTCTTTACCAGCGCTGCGAGTGCCGGCAGCACAGTGGTGTCCTTCTTTTCCTCCAGCAGGCGCTGCGCGGTGTCGCGCACCCAGCCATTCTCGTGGCCCAGCATGGCCACTTGTTTCGCGGGATCTGCGGGGACCTTGGCTGTCACGGGCTTTGCGCCGTCCGGCACCACGCGCCAGATGCGGCCCATATTCACGGGCTGCTCCAGCTTGCGATCCTTGATGTTGGCAATGAGGTAATGCGTGAGGAAGCCCTTGTGCTGGATGATCCCGCGATACATGTCCGCGATATACAGCGCGCCATCCGGCCCCGTGTAGGCGTTCACCGGGCGGAACCGCTCATCCGTGCTCGCCAGGAATTCCTCGCCCTTCTTCACGTTCTCACCGGTGATCACGGCGTCCTTCTCCGAGAGCACAAAGCGCTTTACGAGGTTCGCCGCCGGCTCCGGGACGAAGGCGTTGCCGATGAACTCCTTGGGGAAAAGACCGCCACGATAGATTGCCGCGCCGCAGGTAGCGGTGCTGGTCGTCAGCTTGCCATCGGCGGTGAGTTGCTTGGGCTCGTAGCCGCGATTCACGCCCGGGGTCGGCGCGATGGGCCAGGTGCTCTGGTCCTTCACCACTTGCACGCCCGTGCCCGCGCCGCCGTTCCAGTTGGGGTTGCGCTTGTAGAGTGCCTCGGGAATGAGATTCACGCGGAGAAAGTCCGAGTTAAAATTGAAATACTGACGGCCGTAGTCGTCCTGCGTCATGCCCCACTGGCCGCGGCTCGGCACCGCGTCGCTCGTCCATTTCCCGTCGCGCAGCCGGTAGCGCGCGCCATGGTTGGCGGAGTACACCCAGTTGTCCATGAAACGCGTGAGCGAATTCGCCATGTGCTCGGGCTGCCCCGTGCGCGACGCGTAGTTCGTGTCCACCACCTCCTTCACGTCGGCCTTTCCGTCGCCGTCCGTGTCCTTCATGAAATAGAGCATCGGCGGCTCGGAAACGAGCGCCCCGCCATTCACGCACGCCACCGAGCGCGGCAGCACCAAGCCATCCGCAAACACCTTCTTCGAGTCCGCTTTTCCGTCGCCATTCGTGTCCTCCAGGATGGAAACAACCCCTGTAGGCTGGTCCTCTCCCTTGCCCTCAATGTCGTGCATGTAGCCGCGCATTTCGAGCACATACATGCGGCCCTGCTCGTCCCAGCTCATCGCCACTGGGCACTCGATCATCGGCTCCGAGGCAAACAATTCCACCTTGAAACCGGGTGCGACCTTGAAGGTCTTGTGCTCCTCCTCCGCCGTGAGGGGCTTGGGCGGTGGCAGCTTGAATTTCAGTTCAAATTCCGTGGGGCCAGCGCTTTTGGGGTGCAGCGCCCAGGCGGCGGTCACAGTCGCGATGGTTCCAGTGAGGAGAAGTATCCGTTTCATTTAGAGGTCAGCAAAGATTGGCCACGAAAAGACCCGTGGCGAGTGGGAAGATTAGTAGAAGCGGAACGATTCCAAGCTTGTGGCGGATGCGCGGGGGGTTGTTGCAGTTGTTGCGCAGGTTGCCGTGGCTGGGGTGGGCGATTATCGGCGATCGGCCATCGCCGATAATCCCGAATCGCAAGTGCTTGAATATACAACTGTTGTGGGATGGAAGTGGATTATCGGCGATAAGTGCGACGAGGGCTTCCGGTGCGCTGGGTCCGTTTCGGAGGGGGTTGTTGCAGTTGTTGCGCGGGTTGCCGTGGATGGGGTGAGCGATTATCGGCGATCGGGCGTCGCCGATAATCCCGCAACGCAAGCGCTTGATTTTGAAATCATTGCGGGATGGGGACGGATTATCGGCAATAGATGCGACGTGGGATTCGGGAGCGGTGGGACCGATTTGGAGGGGGGTTGTTGCAGTTGTTGCGCTATGCGCGTTTCGTGGGTTTTGCGGGGCGGGGACTGTGTAGGAAAGAATATGTTCTTTCCTGTGTGATTGATACACTTGATTCCTCACAGCCCTGACTGTCCCACCTCCGTTTTCCATGGTTGGAATATAGGCCTTCTGGTCCATGGTGTCACGGGGATTTCGATGTTATGGAACCCGGTCGGGACCTTCCTCAATTCGCTTCATACGGAAATTACTTTGGGCAATCGTCCCCTGTCCGGCGCGCAGGCTTTTGGTGGCATTGACTTTTCGGAGGAACGGCGTGATGCGATTGGTCTCAATGCGTCGAGCCCTCATCATCGGCCTTATCTCCTGTACTGCCGCCTTCTGCTTTGTGGCGGTATGGCAATATTGGTACGTGCCCCGGAGGGAATTGGCTCAGAGTCAGCTGGCGAGAGAGCAGTGGCTCCTTTCCACCAAAGCCAGCCTTTCGGAGGCGGCAAATCCGACTGCCGTTACCATGCCTTTGCCAGAAGGAGAGGACTGGGCTGCGTTGGACGTCATCCGCTTCAGCGATGGCTGGGCCAGGTTTGCCTGCCATACGTTTCACGATTCGGAGCGTATCGGGGATATCGCCCTTTTGCGTGCCTCCGACGGCACGTTCTACATCTCGGATTTTCACTTCTGCGTCGGTATTCTGGAATACTCACAACAACTACTGGAACTCGCGAAGCGTCAGCCTCCACCCAAAAACATCGGCCATTTCATTGAGCAATATGGCCCCGTGCATGGCTGGAAAAAGCTGTGAGCTGTTGGCCTACCGGCCGCTGTAGATCGTCCCAAGAATCCATCCACCGTTGTAGCTGGCGTCGTAGTCGAGCACGCAGATACCGTACACGTTTACATAAAGTGAAAGCTCGACGGTGAGCAGCGCCTTTGAGCCCGGGATCCTTTGGGTGAGCAGCGCCCGATCATTGTAGTCCAGTGTCCCCCGGAATGCCACGGTCTTGCCATTGATCCTCAGACTTCCGCTGAATTTGCCGTTCGGCGCGACGGCAGCCCTGAATCCTCCGAGCTTCGGTGATGGTGGAAGCCACGGCACCGGCTGACTGACATAACCGGAGTTGTCGTAGAATACACCTTTGAGCTTCCCCCGGATGCATACCTGCCCGACAGACACGCCCCCCTGTGGATCTTTGACGGTGTAGGTGAAACTGTCGCTGCCGCTCCGGTGGGCATACTGCAAGTAGCGAATTTGCGCAGGCTTCCCGTCCTCCCCGGGGAGGATATCCGCAAAACCTTTCGCTGGCGAATCCACGCCCGTCAGTGATAGCGCGCCTTTCTCGGGGTCGCGGTCGTTTTTCAGCACGGGAATCAAAAGCCCATAGTCAGGCGTCCTTGGGGTGAGGACGGCGCGGTCGCGCCCGGCAATGGGGAGCATATTTGGGCTCGCGGCCGTATCGCGCACGTAGCGGAATGCCTTGGGGCGAACGGGAGCGGGCTTTCTTGTACTCAACGCCCTCGACTCCTTGCTGGAAGTGCGCAAGGCGGAAAACCCGGTGACCTCGGGTTCCTCCGGCTCGAGGACCAGCGGGCCCCAGGAAACCCCGTAAATATTCCCATCCAATCCCTCGCACCATGCGGCGAGTGGATAGCCATCTAGATCTCCGATCTTTGTCGAGGTGCCGTCGCGGGCCAGTTTGTTTATTTCCGTCCCTCCGCCCAATCCCTCAGGGCCTTTGGTTTGCGCGCCTGTGGTGTAAAACAGATCGCCGTCTTTCGAGACCAGCCAGTAAGCGGCACCAGGAATAAAAGGACCACCTGCGGAAGCAAAACCGACTTCTGCAATCAGCGTAGGGGCGTTTTGGTTATTGAAAGAAATAACACGACCGGGCCCCTCATTCTCCATCGCGGAGGCTGCAAGCACTTCTTCATCGCGGATATCGAAGATATGGGGTGAATCCGTGCCCGCTCCAAAGCATTCAATCTCCCGGCTTTGCAAAACGGCTCCAGACGGCAGGCTCAGCACCTTGATGTGCAGCGTCCTGACTGTGGTATAATCGACTCTCGGCTCCGCCCACCAGACGGCGAGCTGGCTGCCATCGGCGCTCAACGGCTTGACCCTCACATGACTCGTCCGCCCCGTGGGAAAAGGCTGATAAATCACGGTGATCGAGCCATCGAATCCCAGCCGGGCGATACCTCTGTCGTCGTGAACCACGTAAATCGCCTCGTCTGGCCCAGCCACTGCAAATCGGCAGGAAGAGCCGAAAATGTCCACTAAATGGGAAAGAACCGTATACTCTCCATCCGTACTCAACCGATAGAAAACCCCTCTTCCCAAGCTGCCGCCTATTTTTGTAACGCCATAAAGAAAACCATCCCTAGCCATGACCAGGACATCCGAGGGTTCCATGCCACTGGTATTGGGCCCGCCATTGGGAACCCACGGGAACCAGTGAAGGTAAGTCAGCTTTCCATCGAGAGAGAGCTTATAGATCGCTCCGTTGACAGACCTCAGTTGATCACGGGAAGTAAACTGAAGGACTCCATACAGGCAGCCATCCTGGCCCTGGAATAACCGTTGTCCCGGGCTCGCGCTCAGCGGCAGGCTGGCGAGGGAAACAAACTCGTCCGCAGCCTGGGCCGCGCCCGCGATGCAGAGCAGGGCGAGCATTGCGGCGAATTTCCGGACAAATTTGAACATGGGCACGACAGCCTATGCCGGAAATCACTCTGAACCGCTATTCCTTTTGCTCCGCAAGTAGATGTTGGTGTGATGGAAGCTCGGTCATAAAACGATGGTTGCCGCGAGAAGGGCAAAAGGAGATAGGCGCTTCGCGCTATGAGGTGGCCGATTGAGGACATCGGCGCTCCCAGTGGCGGCGCTTCCGCTCGAACCCGCGCCCTTGTTCGCGTAGACCATACAAAATCACGCCCGGTCAGCGTGCTTGCCCGCCACTACATCGGGAATTTCGTGAACGAGCCGCTCATGAAGGTCCACATTCCGCCGAAGCGGGCGATGCCCTGTGCGTTGCCGCCTCCGTAGAGGATGAGGCGGTGTCCGTCGCTGTACCACCAGCCGGTGTGTGCGCCGCTGGCGGCGGGGCTGCCGTTATAGATGCACTCGCCGCCGCCGTTGCCCTCGAACTTTGCGTTCTTCACGCGGTCCCATGGGGTCTTGTTTTCGGGCACGGGTGACTCGTGGGCGAAGTATTTGAGCTTCACCATTTCTTCGCTGTGCTGGAGGCAGGCGTCTGAAAGTTTTTCGGAAAGCTGGAAGGGGCGAAGGCGCAGGACCACGCGGCGGCTGTTGAGGATTTGGGCATACTGCACCAGGTCGGCTTTGGGCCACTTTGCCGCGCCGTGCGCGGTGGAGACGAGCCGGTAAAACTCGCGCAGCTCCAGAAAAGGCGCGACCTCCGCGACAAAGGTCTTCATGGGCTCGGCGGCCTGCTCGGTCACGAGCACATCCATGATGGGAAGCTTGCTCACGTCGTTCGATTTGCCTTCGCAGAATTCCAGGTCGCGGCGGACCTCGGCGGCCCACACGAGGGAATCGAGCAACTGGGCGGCGGGCGTTGAGGCGCCGGGCTTCAGTGCGCGCGAGAGCTTGTCATACGCCTTCTCCGCGGCGGCGAAGGCCTTGTCCATCTCGGCAAACTTCTGTTTGTCCTTGTGGTGGTCGATGAGGACGATGACGCGCGCCGCCTCTGCCAGCGTGCGGTATTCCTCGGACATCTTGCGGATGGCCTCGAAGCTGGGATCGGTCATGCGCACCATCTGCATCTGGCGGCGCAGCGCGGCGGTAGCAATGGTCTCCGCCCGCGACAGGCCTGCGCGGAATTCATCGTAGGAGTCCGAGCCATCGGCGCGGAAACGCACGGTCGCCCCGATGCGCCTGGCAGGGTCGGGGTTGACCAGTTGATCGGCGACAACCTTCCGCATGGACGCAGGGAGCGCGCCCCCGAGCGGGTGCTCGGCGCGGGCAGCGGTGAGGACAAAAAGGAGGAGTGCGAGGCAGAGACGCATGGGATCGGCTAGGATGGCAAAAGTGGCCCGCGCTGCAAGAGGAAGGAGGATGAATCGATTGTGATGAACCCGGGGTGTGATTTAAAGTCGGGGTGGATGAAAGGGGGAAAGGGGCGAATAATATTACGGCAGTTTGTGGAGTGCGGCAGCCCTCTAGTGCATCGTCATGCGTGAACTGATGGTAAAGGAAGCGAGAAATATTTTAGATATATATTGTACTTTT
>JAYUWZ010000516.1:0-1611 GCA_043753265.1 Verrucomicrobiaceae bacterium | reverse complement strand
AGTGTAAAACTCGCCGGGAGCCTGCAAGCTTCTGTCAGTCATCATCTGCGCTTGCATTGGACGTTCAGCGTTGGGCGTTGGATGTTGGGCGTTTGAATTCACTGCCCAAACTTCTCAAGCGTCCGCGCGAAGCGCGTCAGCACGCGATCGCGGCCCAGCACCTCGAGAGTATGGTACAGGCTCGCACCGACAGTGCGACCCGTGGAGGCCACTCGGGCCGGATGGACAAATTCCCCTGCCTTCACACCACCCAGGGTGGCGCAGGATTTGAGCGATTGCTCCAGGGATGCAGCGGTCCATTCGGGCAGTGCGCGATATGCGGCATCGAGTGCGCGCAGACGGTCCAGCGAGCCGGGTTTGCGCAGCACTTTTTCCACGGCCTCGGGGTCGTAGGTGAAGTCCTCGGTGAAAAAATAATCCACCCACGAGGGTGCGTCGGAAAGATGCTTGAGGCGCTCACGCACGAGGGCGAGCACGGGCAGCAGCGCTTCGCGTGAGCCAAAGGCGATGCCAGCTTTTTCCAGCACTGGCTCTACGCGAGCAGCCAGTTGGTCCGGTGCAAGGCGCAGGATGTATTGCTGGTTCATCCACTCGCATTTCGCGATGTTAAACACGGCGGCTGAGCGGTTGATGCCCGTGACATCGAACAGGCGCACCACTTCCTCAATGGCCATCACCTCCTGGTCGTTCTTCGGGTTCCAGCCGAGCAGGCAGAGGAAATTCACCACCGACTCCGGCAGAAAACCATTTTCCTGGTACCAGCCCACCGCGCTGCCAGTGTCGCGCTTGCTCATCTTGCTGCCATCAGCATTGAGAATAAGCGGGATGTGCCCGTAGCGCGGCGGCTCGGCACCGAGTGCCTCAAAGAGTTGCAGGTGCTTCGGCGTGTTCGAGAGGTGGTCGTCGCCCCGGAGCACATGGGTGATTCCCATTTCCAAGTCATCGACCACGTTCACAAAGTGAAAAATCCAGCCGCCATCGGGACGGCGGATCGTCATGTCCGGGTGGATGGTGGCATCAGCCATGTCCACATCCACCCTGCCGCACACGAGGTCATCCACCACCACGCGCTTGCGCGCAAAGCGGAAGCGCCAGGCCCCGCTCTCCTCCTGGTACACATGCCCGCTCTCACGGAGCTTCTCAAAGTAGCGCAGGTAAATGTCCTCGCGCTGGCTTTGAAAATACGGGCCGTGCGCGCCGCCTTTCTCCGGGCCTTCATCCCAGTCGAGACCCATCCACCGCATGCCGTCAAAGATGGCCTGCATGGCGGCATCGGTATTGCGCGCCTTGTCGGTATCTTCGATCCGAAGCACGAAGGTGCCGCCGGTATGGCGGGCGTACAGCCAGTTGAACAACGCGGTGCGAGCCCCGCCGACATGGAGATAGCCGGTGGGCGAAGGAGCAAATCGGACACGAACAGACATAGGACCACCACCGTATGCGAAAACCGGAGCCGAGTATCAAGCAGGGTTGTTGGCCAGGCTTGGAGAGGCGTAAAGAAGTGGAGAGGTGGAGAAGTGGAGAAGTGGAGAAGGCGCGTTGAGGTGCAACGGAATTTTGGACCGGTTTGTTGTTTAGTTAGATGAGAGGATGAGGGATTCGAAGTGGCTG
>JAYUWZ010000515.1:0-1613 GCA_043753265.1 Verrucomicrobiaceae bacterium | reverse complement strand
CCGGCCGAAGAGCATGAGCACACGGGCGCGCAGGAGCAGGAAATCGCTGTCAAACTTCGCCATCGGATGCTCGATCTCCCACTCTCCCAGCTTCGCCTCGGACTCGAAGCGGTAGCCCTGCGCGATCAAGTCCGCGATGGTGATGGAGTAGCCGCGGTCCTGCGCCGCAAACTTCCGGCCTTGCGTCTCGTCCACCACGGTCTTCTGCACGGCGCGGTAGTTTTCGACGGCTTCCTTGCCCCGGCCCAGCAGTCGGTAAAGATCACCAACGCGAATCTTCGCCACGCGAGCGAGGTCGCTGTTCGGATTCTCGAACGCGATACGTCCCGCGAATTGCACGGCGCTCGCGTCCTTCAAGCCGAAGACCAGGATATCGAGTTCGCACAGGCCGAGTTCTTTCGCGTATTTCTTGCGCGTCGCGGCGTCAAATTTGTGTAACTCGGCGAGCGCAGCCTTCGGGTCTGTCTGTGCCAGCGCGCGCAGGCGTGCGACCTGGCCCTTGATCCACAGCGGGTCGTTAATGTCAGGGTTCTTCGTGATCCACGCGGCGCCCCATTTTCCGATCTGCTGATCGCTGCCAAACTCGGCCATGAACATGAAGCCGACCTTCACGCTTTCGGGCGCGAGCAGGGCGGGGTTCACGCGGTCGAACAAGGCGAGGTAGCGATTGCGCGCACCTTCGTCATTGGTCTCCACATGCTGCGGTCCGTTGGTGAAATCGATGCGGCGCAAAGCGCGCACCTCCTGCGCTCCGCTTTTCAGCCGCAGGAATACTTTCACCGGATCGGGCCCCGCAACGACCCGCTCGCATTTTGCGCCCTCGATTTTTGCGCCGTCGTCCCATTCCCAAGTGGCCGTCCAGCCCGCGGGCAAAGTCCCGCTCAGCGCGCAATGTGTCTCGTAGAGCCACAGATTTCGCCAACCGACATAGGATCGAAGCTGCACCTCGGCCACCGGCACCGGCCAACCTTGCACATGCTCGACGCGGACAATTTCCGTCTGCCCCGCATGCGCCCACTCGCCAGCGGGGATCACCTCCGCCTTCCCGCCCTTTACCCAGCCGAGCAGCATGGTGGGCTCTCCCCCTCCCTCCTTGGCGTGGAAGTAATCGATCCGCGTGAATCCCGCCGAGGTGTTCACTTCCTTTTGCGGCACGCTCAGAGCGTTTGCCTGCGCACCGTGTTTGCCCGGCCAACCAAACTCAAACTTGTCATTCACCAGGACGAAAGATGCGTCCGACGACATGGTGTAGAGGGCCAGCTTCTTGTCGTCGGTCTTGAGCCATCCGGTGTAGCGAGTGAGGAAATTTACACTCTCACCAAACGGGTTGTCGCCATGCGCGATCTGACTGATGAACCCCGCGCCATCCGCGGATTTGGCGCTTTTCCACGCGGCCTCCAGCTCCGGCCATGCGTCCATCTTTGTGCCCGGTGGAATGCGACGAGTCTCCATGAGGAGCGAGACTTTCGGACTCCAAGGCACAGCGCGCCTCTGGCGGTTGCCTCCGAAATATACGTAGCTCTCCGCGCCTGCCGGGAGGGATTGCGCGAGTAGGAGCACCTTCTGTCCCTCGCCCCGCCACACCTTTGCCACCGGCAGCGACTGGCCCTTAG
>JAYUWZ010000514.1:0-7946 GCA_043753265.1 Verrucomicrobiaceae bacterium | reverse complement strand
CACCGCCTTTGCCACGCTGCGGGGGAGCTTCACCTATGTGGGAGGAAACGGGGCGGAGGACAGGGTGACAATCAATAACAACACGACGTTTTCCGGCTCCTTTGCCATGAATGGCCGCAACGGGGCGAACCTGCTAATCATGGGTACCATGGACGGGCTGGCGACCTTCAGCTATGTGGGTGGGATCAATTCGGACGCAGTATTCATCGAGAATATGGGCGGGCAATACGTGCGTGCAAAAGTGACGCTGGGCGCCGGCAGCGATCAACTGCGGCTTACCAACACAAACTTCCTGACCTTCCAGGCCGACGGGGGTGCGGATGTCGATACATTCGAAAGACCGGCGGCAGTGGAAGCATTGGGACCTGTGGTAAAGGGGTTTGAGATCACGAATACTCTCCCGTAAGTAACGCGCACCAGGCGCACTCGCGTTTGCATGCTAACGATACGATGGCACGGCGGATTGATCCGGCGTGGCAGTGCCTTGTGCTGCCGCGTCCCTTCCAGCGATTCACTTCCATGAACATCCCTCTCCTGTCCTGCATCCTCGGGCTCTCCCTCGCGCTGAACCCGGCCATGGGCGCCGATGCGCCAGCGCCTGCCAGCGCTGCAACCGCCCTCGTCTTTGATATCAAGTCGGTCCGCGATGGTGCGTGGTCCGAGCCGCAGACGTGGGAGCCTGCGCGCGTGCCGGGCAATGGTGAGCGGGTGCTGGTGAGCGCGCGCACCCGCGTGCGATACGATGCGGAGAGCGAGCACGTGATCCGGCTGCTGCAGGTTGCCGGGGAACTGAACTTTGCCCGCGACCGCAACACCACGCTGAACGTGGCGCTGCTCAAGGTGCAGAACAGCGAGCGCTGCTCGGAGAATGGGTTTCGCTGCGACCTGCATGAGGTGACGGAGGACGGCGAGCCAAACGCCGCACCGTCGGCGACGATGGCCGCGCTGACGGTGGGCACTTTTAACGAACCCATCCCCGCGCAGTTTACGGCGCGCATCCGCATGCACTACCTCGAAGGCATGAACAAGGACGACGCGCCCTCGGTGAGCGCCTGCTCCGCGCGCATGGAATTTCACGGCGCGCCGATGAGCCGCACGTGGGTGAAACTCGGCGCGGAGGTGAAGCCTGGAGACACCACCGTGACGCTCGCCGAGGCCGTCACCGGATGGAGCGTGGGAGACGAGGTCATCGTGACCGGGTCCATTCACAGCCGCGGCTCGGATGAGCCGCAGACGGAGGAGCGGCGAATCACGAAGATCGATGGCACCACGGTGACGCTCGACAAGCCGCTGGCGAATCCGCATTTCGGCAACAGCGAGTTTCGCAGCGAGGTGGCCAATCTTTCGCGCAACGTGATTGTGGAGAGCGCCGACCCGAAGGGCGTGCGCGGGCACACGCTTTACCACCAGTTCAGCAAGGGCGGCATCAGCTATGCGCGCTTCGCGTATCTCGGCAAGGAGCACGTGCTGGGGCGCTATCCCATTCACTTTCATCTCGTGGAGGATACGATGCGCGGGAGCGGGGTGATTGGTGCGTCCATAGTGGACAGCCACAACCGCTGGGTGACCATCCACGGCACGCAGTATCTCGTGGTGCGCGACTGTGTGGGGTATCGCAGCGTGGGACATGGGTTTTTCATGGAGGACGGCACGGAGGCCTTCAACCTGCTCGACCGCAACCTCGGCGTGCAGGCTGTGCGCGGGAAGCGGTTGCCGAAGCAAGTGCTCGATTTTGACCCGAATGATGGCGCAGCGTTCTGGTGGTCGAACGGACGCAATTCGCTCACCCGAAATGTGTCGTGCGAAAACGAGGAGTATGGCTTTCGCTACGACAGCCAGAGCACCCGCAGCTTTAATAGTAACCTCGCGGTTCGCACGTCGGATGGCGGCGAGCAAAAGGTGGATGTGCGCACCCTCCCCTTCTACCGCTTCGACAGCAACGAGGCGCATACCGAGGGGCTTTACGGGATGGTTTTTGCCGGAAACAACCAATCCGGTGAGCCCATCAACAAGGCAGAGGATTTTGCACGGCTCGACCGCACGGGACCGGATACGCGGCATCCGCACATCGTACGCAATTCAAACATCTGGCACGTGCACTACGGACTGAGGCCGCAGATCCCCAATGTAATGCTGGAGCACACGCGCATCGCCCATGCGACCTACGGGATCTACCGGCCCGCGTTTGAGAATCATGTGTACCGCGACCTCACCATCGCGCATACCTCCAGCGAGCCGTTCAACCGCGGGATGGACGATGCCAGCACGCAATTCGGCGTCCTCACAGTGGAAGATTTGAAATTTGTGAGCGCCTCGCAGGGCGGCGGCATCCCGCTCATTCAGATGAGCGACAACAACCCGACCGGCAAGGCGGAGAGCCACTTTCGCAATGTGCAGGTGACGAACCTCAAGGACGGCTCGCGACGCGCGCTGGTGGATCGCGGTGGCGGTGCGCGCTCCAAGCCGGTGACGGAGCGTGGCGTGCCGGTGTATTTGCACGACCACTTCGGCCCGGGACGCACGGCGAAGTTTGCGAGCACAGCAGCGCTGGATTTGATGAGCGATGGATCGGCATGGCAAAAGATTCCCTCGCTCACGGGCAAGGATGCAATGGTGGCCGAGGTGGGCGCGGTGCCATTCCCCAAGCTGCTCGATCCCGTGGATGACCTGCCGCCGACGACGGTGATTACGCGGGTGCGGCGCGAGCAAGGCAAGGTGGTGGTGACGGGCATCTCGCACGACAACGGCGACATCACCTCCATCACCGTGAATGGGCAGGCTGCGCGGGTTGTGGCTTCGGGCGCTGGGGTGGTGGATTGGGAAATTACGCTTGATACACCACTGGCCGGGAAAGTGACTGCGACGGCCACGGACAAGGCGGGCAACTCGGAGCCGGTGGGGCATCGATGGGTGCTGAGCGGGCCAGGACTGCATGTGGCGGATCAATAGCAGAATGAAGACGGAGCCCTTCGAATTGCCCCGCGATTGGAACACGCCCGCCCGTAAATGATGCAGGACAAAGGCTTCACGTAATTTCGATCACAAAATTCACTTCTCAATTTCCACAGTCCCTCTAACACTCGGCTTTTCCCTCTTTCCATACGACCACCCATGAAACTTCGTTCTCTGTTTGCACTGCTGCTCACCGTATTCATCGCATTCGGCCCGTGTGCAGTTCTCGTTGCCCAGGATGCCGACAAGCCCAAAGGCGCGGCGGTCGAAACCACCAAGGTGGAGACCACGCCGAAGGAGCACACAATCATGGATGACTTGAAGGAAGGCGGCATTACCGTTGTCATCATCCTCATCTGCTCGGTGGCGACCTTCTACCTCATTGTCGATGGCCTGATGCGCACGACGAACTTCAAAAAGGCTGTGCCGCCCCAGCACGTAAAGGCCCTTCAATCCCTCTTCCGCAGCGGCGACTATGTTGGTGCCTACAAGTTTTGCAAAAACAACCCCACGCCCGTCACCAACGTCTGCAAGGCAGGCCTGATGATGGTCGGCGAGGGGCGGAACGCTACTGAGGAAGCCGTGATTGCCGAGGTTTCCAAGGAATATGCGCAGATGCAGTACTTTATCAGTTACCTCTCAGTGATCGGCGTTTGCACTCCGATGATCGGGCTGCTCGGCACGGTTTTTGGCATGAAGAGCGCATTCAGCACGCTGAAAGTTTCCGGCGTGGGCGACCCCAGCAAGCTCTCGGGTGCCATCGGCGAGGTGCTCATTTGTACAGCGCTGGGCTTGCTGATCGCGATTCCGGCATTCTTCGCATTTTACTGGCTGCGCAACCGTTCTGCGAAGCTCGTGCATCAAATCCAGGAGACCATCAACGTGCTCTTCCGCAAGATGCCCTACGAGCATCTGGCTGGCGCGCACCTCGGCGACGAGGAACTCTACGCGGCCACGCCAAACTGGGTGCAGCAGCCCGCTGCCGAATACCAGAGCGCACCGCAGGCCTAATCCCCCACCCTTTCCCACCATGAACAGGAGGACTTCCTAAATGGCCGGCGGAGGCGGAGGCGGAGAGGGCGATCCTGAATTCCAGATCGCCCCGATGATCGACGTGCTGCTGGTGCTCCTTATCTTTTTCATGAGCATCACCTCCGCGCAGGTCGTGAAGGTTGAGCGCATGGATCTGCCGATTTCTCCCAACGCGCTCAAAAAGGACCAGATGCGCAGCGAGGCAATCCTGAACATCCGCTGGGATAATGTGACTGAGAAGCCGACCTACATTCTCGAAGGGCGTGAATACAAGGAATTCAAGCTGCTCGGCCCGCAACTCAAGCTCATGAAAAGCGTGCACGACCGCGACCCGGGAACCAACCCCCGCTATCGTGTGGTGATTCGTGCCCACCGGGATACGCATGCACTGGTAATCAACCGCGTGATGGATCTCGCAGGCCAGGCAGGCATCGACGACATCTCGTTTGGCGTTTACAACAAGGAGGGAGATTAGACCATGAAAAGACTCCGCGTAGACCCCAATGAAGGCACTGTAGGCTTCCAGATTGCACCGATGATCGACGTGGTGTTCGTGATCATGCTTTTCTTCATGGTCATGGCAGGCGCCGTGAAAGTGGAGAAGGAGTTGAACTGCACCCTGCCCGGCACTGTGGATACCGCCAAGGAGGCCCCTTTTGCCGAGGAGCAGGTCATCTCCATCAACGCAGCCGGTGAAGTCTCTCTGAATGAAGAACCCGTGGGCACTGCCGATGACCGTACGCTGAACAATCTCCGGGCGGTGCTGATGCGCATCAAGGCAAACTGCGAGGCGGCCAAGACGCCCGCTGTGGTCACCATTGCCAGCGAGGCGAAGGTGAAGCATGGGCGCACGATGGAGGTGCTCGATGCGTGCTCGGAGGCGGGCATTGCCTCGGTGAGTTTCAATGTGACTGAGGAGGAGTAGCGGGGGCGGGCGCCGGCTTATCCAGCGAAGCGGGAACGCCATGCCTGCAAAGACAGAGTTCGGAAGATCGCGAACTCCTATCAATGCGAAGTGGTGCAGCGGCTACCAAGCTTTCAACGTGATTTCAAATCACGCCGGCTGTCTTGGATGCGCCAATCCGTTTACCCGCCCCGTCCGAGTTCAGCGCCCTCCTCACGAACTCCCGAAAGGCTGCGTTCTTCGTGGAATGGAGATAGGCGCTGAGCACAAGCCGCTCTGCGTCCCCTGCTGGCGCGGCATTGCGGCTCTTTTTGCTGACTCGGCTGGATTTCATAAGCGCGGTGATTGGACGTGATGCCCGTGACGGCGTTCAGTCATTAAAGAGCATAACGCGTGAAATCCGCGTGACACATTTTGCCACTGAATAAAATTCCCGTTTCGAAAGAAAATTTCGCGGTACGCAACGTTTCACTTCTTTACCTCCCACGAGCGGCAATTACGCCGCCTGCTGCTTAATCTCTGCCCGCAATTGCTCGCTGCTCGCAATCGTCTGCTCCAGCAGCGCCGACACCGTGGGCCGAGCCTGCGCGCGCACGTAGATCTGGTAGCTGAACAGGCCGCGGAACCAGCCGTAGCCAAACGGAAACCAAATGAGGAACTGGTTCACCAGCATCGCAAAGCGGCTCAGGATTCCCATGCCCATGGCCTTCGGGAATGGCGCGGGAATGCCCCGGATTTCATGCACCACGTAGCCCGTCTGCTCGAATAGCTCACGCAGGCTCCGGAAGGTGAAAAGGCGCGTATGCGTGCGATCCAAAATGCCTTTTCGTCCGTAGTTGAACTGGCCGATCAACAGCATGAAACGCGTCACAAAAAATCCGATGTTGGCCGTGGTGAGCACGATCTCTGGGCGCTTCGTCACGGCCTTCGCGCGCAGCTTTTCCATGAACACCTCCGGGTCGTTCAGATGCTCAATGATGTCGAGCATGAAGACCTGGTCGTAGTCCGACACATCCACCGGGCAATCCTGCGCGCCGATATCCCACTTGTGGTAGTCCACATTCGGCTTCATCGACGTCTCCGGCGCATACTGGTCGAGCCCCGTGACATGCGCAGCCTGCTCCGCCATGTGCTCGGCCACGTAACCGCGGCCGCACCCGATATCGAGCACGCGCGCATCCTTTTTCACACTGGTCAGTGCCATCGTGTGGGAGGAGCGAAAGCCCAGTTTCAGGTCGTAGGTTTCCTCCACCGCCCCCACGTCAAACTTGCGATCATAGAGCAGATTCTTTCGGTGCATCGCCGCGCGAATCATCGTTTTGAAGCAGTGCCACGCATACTTCATCCCGTTTACGTGGCAGATTTCATCCCCGTAAAAAGTGGGAATCGGCAGCTCCGCAATCCGCATCCCCGCATAGTGAAGCTGGATGATGATGTCCGTATCGAAGTGAAAATCGTTAGAGTTCCGTTCAAAGGGAATCTGCCGCAGCGCCGCCACCGAGTAGAGCCGGTAGCCGCTGTGGAATTCGCTGAGCTGTGACCCCAGCATCAGGTTTTGATACGTCGTCAGCACCTGGTTCCCGATCCACTTGTAGAGCGGCATGCCACCCTTCAGCGCATCCTGCTTTTGTATCATGCGGGAGCCGAAAACCGCATCCGCCTCGCCCCGTACCAGCGGGCCAATCAAGGCGGGCAGCTTTTCCGGCGCATAATGGCCGTCGCCATGCACCAGCGCCACGATGTCGTACCCATTCTCGATCGCATACCGGTAGCCCAGCTTCTGGTTGCCGCCGTAGCCCTGGTTCACAGGCGTCCGCAAAATCGTGATGCGATACCCATCCCCCCGCCGCTCATGCGCCAGGCCCGTGGCAAAGGTCTTGTCCTTCGACGAATCGTCGATGATCAGCACCTCCACATTCTCCCTCCTCAACTCGGGCGGGATACGCGAAAGTACGCTGCTGATCGTCTTTTCCGCATTGTAGGCGACGATAAAGATGAGGACGCGTTTATTCGCGAGATCGATTTCTTCAGGCATTGTTGGGCGTGAGCGTAATAGCGAAACCCGTGCCGGGAAAAGAACTTCCCCACACAGGCTCCTGTGAACAGGTTGGAATATTACCGATTAATTCGCGTACGCCAGCACTCGGTTGTGCCACCCCTTCAGCCACTTCGATTCATCCTTCGGCGCATTCTTCACCCTCCGGGAGAGCACCCGCGCGGCCGACTCCCCAAAGCCCTTTGCCGCAGGTTCCACGGCTGTATCCATCCCCTCCAGCACTTGCAGCATCCCCCACCCCTCACCCTTGTAGCGTTCCTCGGGGTTCGTCCCCTCCCCCTTGAAATTCACGTAATCAATCAGTGCATAGGTGCCTTTTCCGGTCTTAGCGAGGCGCTCAAACTGAGCTTTCACATGCTCACGGCGCCCCGCCGGGGCAGCCTTCAGTAGCTTCGGCAGTGCATTCTCCATGCGCAGAGCAAGGAAGCGACTCTGCACGCGCACCGTCCCCGCCAGCAGCTTCCTCAGCTCCTTCATCCGCTCAGACCCCGCAGCAGCCGCAAACTCCGCACGCGAATTCCACGGGCAGTCCGCATCGGGCGATAGCCAGTCAGGCAGCGTGCTCCCATTCGCCGCGAGAAATCGCAGCAACTCCGGAAAGCTCTCCTCATACGGCCCGTTCATACCCTTGGGATACCAGATGAAATGCCCGATCCCCAGCGAAGCGAACCCCTCCCCGTGATTCCACGAAGTCAGTCCCTCGATCGTCCCACCGCATTCATTCTTCCACACCCGCTTGCCGATGGAATCGAGCTCCGCATTCGTCAGGGCCATCGTGGGCATCGCCATCGCGATCATCGAGGTGAGCACGGAGGGCAGGAGAGGAAAAAGTTTCATCTCTTTCCATTAGCGCAAACCTGTAGGCCTGCGCAACCCATTCACTTTTTGCGAGAAATGTTAAAAATCCGCTTGCGTGAAAACGTCCGACTCCCTTAGGTTCGTCCTCCACGAAACGCGGGCGTAGCTCAGTTGGTAGAGCACTTCCTTGCCAAGGAAGATGTC
>JAYUWZ010000513.1:0-1616 GCA_043753265.1 Verrucomicrobiaceae bacterium | reverse complement strand
TCTTTGCGGGAGCGAGGCGGAATCCTGCATCCGACGAGGCAGCGAGATGGCCGCGCACCGCTTTCGCCTTGGAAACCTCCACTCGGGGAAGTACCCACTCCGCAGCTCCGAGCGCCTTGTTTTGCTCCATGCGCAGTTGCACGACCTGGCGGCCGGAAACAGGCTGGCCGTACACGATTCGCAGCTCGGACTCCGTGGCATCGACGTCGCGCAGGAAGTAATCGGTCATCCCCTGTGCGGCGAGTTTCGCCACGGCATAGCCTTTGGGCACGCGGAGCAGCAGCTCGCGCAGGGGGGCCTCGCGGATATCCACTTCGAATTCCGCATCCACGCTCAGTTCTGTTTCGCCGTGATGGTAGGCGATAATCTCCGAGACCGTGAGCTCCGGGAGGATTTGATCCGCCGCGATGCGCAAGGCGAAATCAGCGCCGGAGAACCGGTAGGCAAAGCGCTGGGCGTTGGTGCCTACGCGGAACGCGGCCTTGGTGGCATCGGTCTCCGGGAACTGCTCGGGAGACACTTGCGAGAGCCCTTTGGATTGCACGACCTCCAGCCGCACCGCGCCGCTGTTTACGATGCGAAAGTAGCCCGCGAAGCGCGTGGCATTTTCGGGCCGAATCTCCATGGCATCCATCGTTTGCGGGAACGCGCCCACGGGCGTTTGCGTCTGCACTTGCAGCGTGAATGCGCCCTTCTGGGGCTGGTTGAATTGCACGTTGAGCGTGCGCTCAGTGGGATTTGCGCCGGGCTTTACGTCCCACGCCAGGACTTGCTCGCCGAGCACCCGCGTGACCTCGCCAGCCCCGCGCAGCGTGAGTGTCATGCTGCTGAGCTCGCCCTGCATCACCTTGCTTTCAATGATGGCCACCTGCCGCATGAGGCCGGGACTTACGGTGACTTGCGATAGCATCTCCGACGCATAGAACAGGCGCCCCTCGGATTCCGCGGGCACGTTTTTCCAGGCCAGCTGCACCGTGCCATCCGGCGGCAGGAAGCTCGTGAAATCATTCCCCACGCGCTCGGGTTTTGCCGCGCCGGTGAAGTCGAACTGGGTATCCGCAGCGAGCCCCTGTAGCACGACTGGCTGGAGCGCACTCGTGGCGACGTGGAAAGCCACGGTATTCCATGGGCCGGACTGGCGCACTGTGGCATTGAACTTGAACGATAGGGGATACTCTCCCTCCTTGTCGAATCGCAGCACATACCGGCCCTCGCCTGCGCCCACGCGCCAGTCGGGATGCTTGGGCAGCTCCGTAAGCGCGACCCCGCCGGAGATGAGCGCAATCGAGCCGCCTGCCGGATTCGTCACTCGTGCGGTGGCGTTGAGCGTGAAGGTGGCAGTCTGCCCGGTGAGCTGGCCGGTGAGCTTGAAGTCGCGCAGGATGACCTGCCGCGACTCGGGATCGCCGACGCCGATCTGCATGGGCAGCGTGTAGGCGGTCCCGTGAAATTGAAATGCGAGCGGCTCGGGGTCCGTGGGCTTCACCTCACCGCGCAAGGCTTCGGGCAGAAACTTTTGCTCCGTCGGCAGGAGGCCGGCCGGTGCAGCGGGGCGCACATCGAGGTCCGGTGTGGATTCCACTTTCACAAAGCCGTTGAACAATCCCGGCTGCGGC
>JAYUWZ010000512.1:0-7950 GCA_043753265.1 Verrucomicrobiaceae bacterium | reverse complement strand
CCCATCCAAAGGCGGTGTCGCCGTTACACTCTGCCACACGCACTCCATGTGCTCCCCTCGTTTTCGGAGTTCATCGACGTTTACGTACCCCATCTCGGTGAGTGGCGTCGGTGTGGACTTCCCTTTTCCCCGGAAATGTGCGATAGTCCCACCCAACATGGAGGAGGGCGGTATGGAAAAAGCAAATCGACGTAGGCAGCAGCGCCAGGGGCGTGGAACATGTGGAACACGCAGCATTCCGACCAATCACACGCATCGCATCCATCGCCGATATTGCCCCCAACCGCTCCAAAGCCCCCGCACGCGCCCATCGCATCTATTGCCGATAATCCCCACCACACCGGCGAAATGCGAGCCCAGCGCAGTATGCGCAACAACTGCAACACCCCCCTCCAGCCACCTGGCAACCTGCCCAAAGCGCCCGGCGCATCTATCGCCGATAATCAAATGCGCTTTCACAAACTTCCTACCACCAGCAGTTTGCAAAACAGCATTATCGGCGATGGCCGATCGCCGATAATCCCGTCCATTCAGTCCATCGTGTCTATGGAGTCCATCCAGCCACGACGTGCCTCGCTTAATACTTTACCACCTAAATTTCCGTTTCATCCGTCATCGTTCCGCCATATAATGGGCCTAAGCGCCGGGCGCATCGCACGGTTGTCCAAACGTTCATGATTCGCTCCATATCCATCTCATTCGCTGCCGCCTCCACCATGGCGTTCGCGGCGGCTGTCTCCCCGGAGCAGGTTGAATTTTTCGAAAAGAAGGTGCGCCCGGTCCTCGCCGACCAGTGCTACAAATGCCACGGGGCCGAAAAGCAGAAGGCGGATCTGCGCCTGGATTCCCGCGAGGCCATGATGAAAGGGGCCGACACCGGGCCGGTGCTGGTGCCCGGCGAGCCGGACAAAAGCTCGCTCATCAAGAGCATCAAGCATCAGGGCGACATGAAGATGCCTGAGAAGGCACCCAAGATGCCGGAAGACCAGATCGCCGCGCTTTCGGACTGGGTGAAGATGGGCGCTCCATGGCCCGAGAACGACAAACCGGCGGCGAACAACACGGCAAGCCTGGTAAAGACGCACTGGGCATTCCAGCCCATCGCATCGCCGCAGCCGCCCGCTTTCAAGACGCAGCGCTGGGTGCAGGACCCGCTCGACCAATTTGTGCTCGCGAAGCTGGAGGAGAAAAAGCTGCCGCCCTCGGCCAATGCCTCGCGCTACACGCTCATCCGCCGCGCAACATTTGCGATTACAGGGCTGCCACCGACTGACGAAGAAGTGGATGCCTTTGAGTCCGACAAAAGCCCGACTCGCGACGCCTTTGCGAAGGTCGTGGATCGCCTGCTCGCGAGCCCGCGCTATGGCGAGCGCTGGGGGCGCCACTGGCTCGATGTGGCGCGCTATGCCGACCACCGCGGCTACCTCGCTGGGAATGACAGCCGGGAGTATCCCTTTGCATGGACGTACCGGGACTGGGTCATCCGCTCGCTGAATGCGGACATGCCGTATGATCAGTTCATCATCCGCCAGCTCGCCGCGGATCTGCCGGACTCCGGCGCGCAGCCCGAGGACATCGCGGCGCTGGGCTTTCTCACGCTGGGACGCCGCTTTCTGAATGACCAGACGCTGATCATCGACGACCGGATCGACGTGACGATTCGCGGCACGATGGCGCTCACGGTTTCGTGTGCACGCTGCCACGACCACAAATTTGATCCCATCTCGATGAAGGATTACTACGCGCTGTACGGCGTCTTTGCATCGAGCGACGAGCAGACGGATCCCGGCAAGCTGCCGCTGATTCCCGGAGGCAAAGCGACCGATAGCTACGAAAAGATTCGCGCGGATCGCGAGGCCGAGTTGAAAGCGCAGGACCGCAAGACCGCAGGACACGTTTCGATGGCGCTGCAGTGGAACACCGGCCTCCCGGTGGTGCTGCCCGGCGACGTGGTGCCCACACTGCTGAAGGCGCGCTTTTTCACCCGCAAGGTGCGCGACGACCGCAAGCAGGCGGAAAGCAAGATGGCCAAGGCTGAGCTGGATCCCGGCGCTCCGCCACGGGCGCATGCGATGTTCGACAAGCCCAGTCCGGTGAAACCGCGCATCTTTATTCGCGGGAATCCGGGACGCCCCGGCGAGGAAGTGCAGCGGCGTTTCATCTCCTTCCTCGGCGGCGACGCAAAGCCTTTCACCGACAAGGGCAGCGGACGCCTGGATCTCGCCCGCGCCATCGCCAGCAAGGACAACCCGATGACCGCGCGCGTGATTGTGAACCGCGTGTGGTCGCACCATTTCGGTACCGGCCTCGTGCGCACGCCGGGCGACTTTGGCGCGAAATGCGAGACGCCCGACCACGCCGAGTTGCTGGATTACCTCGCCTCGCAGTTCATCAAAAATGGATGGAGCCTGAAGAAGTTGCACCGCGAGCTCATGCTCTCGGCGACATGGATGCAGGACAGCACGGTGCGCCCGGACCACCAGCAGATCAACCCGGAAAACCGCTTTCTCGCGCACCAAAACCGCCAGCGTCTCACATGGGAGGCGCTGCATGATTCACTGCTCGTCGCCGCTGGTGAGCTGGATGACTCGATGTTTGGCCGCCCCGTGCAACTCTTCAAGGAGCCCTCGCCCCGCAGGCGCGCCATCTACGCATACATCGACCGACAGAATCTGCCCGCCACACTGCGCACCTTCGACTTCGCCAGCCCGGATTTGATGAACCCGCAGCGGGCCATCACCAGCGTGCCGCAGCAGGCACTCTACATGATGAACAGCCCCTTTGTGATGTCGCGCGCGGCATCCATGGTGGACGGCCCCGAGTATGCCAGCAGCAGCGTGGAGGAGTCGCAGGTGCAGGATCTTTTCGAGCGCGTCTTCGCCCGCAAGGCCACCCGCGAGGAGGTCGCCTCGACGCTGGAATTCGTAAAGACCGTGGGTGCCGAGAAGCGCGAGACGCCCACGGCCCTGTGGCAATACGGCACTGGTCACTACGACGGAGCGACGCAGCGCATGAGCTTCACCCCCCTGCCCCACTGGACGGGCTCGGCATGGCAGGGCGGCGCAAAGCTGCCCGATCCCAAGCTCGGCTGGACCATTGTGAATGCCGAGGGCGGCCATCCCGCGCGCGACCTCGCGGTCATCAAACGATTCACCGCCCCGCGCGGCATGAGCATCTCCATCGCAGGCCGCGTGCATCGCAAGGCCGAGGTGGGCAATGGCGTGCTCGCACGCATCGTGAGCAGCAACAAAGGCCAGCTCGCCGAATGGGTAATCGAGCCCAAGCAAGCCGCCGCCCCGCCCGTGACCAACGTGGACCTTAAAGCCGGCGAGACCCTCGACTTCGTGGTCGAGAGCCGCGGCGACGAAAACAGCGACTCCTTCGAATGGCGCGCCATCCTCCGCGCCGCCGACGGCACGCAATTCGGCACGCAGTCCCAATTCCACGGCCCCCTCAACGACTCCCGCCCCCTCACCCCCTGGGAAAAACTCGCGCAGGTGCTGCTGGAGACAAACGAGTTCGCATTCGTGGATTAAAGATTTTGCAAATCCCACACCTTGACCAGATGGCCCCGGGCGCGGCACTGTGCGCGCCGAATTTTTAGAAACACATGCGCAAGAAGATTATCGCGGCGAATTGGAAGATGAACATGACCCTTGGGGAGACCGAGGCGTTTTTTGAGTCGTTCCTCCTGGACTTGGGCGAGGACCGCCGCGTGGACGTGGTGATCATCCCGCCCTTCACGGCTTTGCAGAAGACCGGGCAGATCCTACGCGACGTGCAGAACATCAAGCTCGGTGCGCAAAACATGCATTGGGAAAAGCCGGGCGCCTTCACCGGTGAGGTTTGCGCGGAGATGCTGCGCGAGCTTTTCGTCCACTACATCGTGGTGGGCCACAGCGAGCGCCGCACGATTTTCGGCGAGACGGATGCCATCGTAAACAAGAAGACCCGCGCCGCGCTGGTCAACGCGCTGAAGCCCATCGTGTGCATCGGCGAGACGCTCGCCGAGCGCGAGGCCGGCAAGGTCGAGGAAGTGCTTTCCAAACAGCTCAAGGGCAGCCTCGCTGGAGTGACTGCCGATGAGATGGAGGAGGTCGTTCTCGCCTATGAGCCCGTGTGGGCAATCGGCACCGGCAAGGTCGCCACGCCCGCACAGGCGCAAAGCGCGCACGCATACATTCGCGCGCAGGTCGGCGAGATGTGGGGCGCGGAGACCGCCGCGAAGGTGCGAATCCAATACGGCGGCAGCGTGAAGCCCACCAATGCAGCGGAGCTCATGGCGCAGCCCGACATCGACGGCGCGCTGATCGGCGGCGCGAGCCTCGACCCCCGCGGGTTCAAGGAAATCGTGCACGCGACCCGCGCGCTGCTCGACTAAGGGCCGTTCCACGTTGGGCTTGCCCCTTCTCCAGGTCCCGCCTACACGCTGGCCCTCCCGCGCCCTGGCGCGGGCTCGTCACTCACTCTCACCAAAACCCTCTCAACATACTTCCACACATGGGCAGAAAAATTCGTTATGGCATGGTTGGCGGCGGACGCGGCGCCTTCATCGGCGCGGTGCATCGCATCGCCGCCGCACTCGACCAGCAGGTAGAACTCGTCTGCGGCGCTTTCTCCAGCGACCCGCAGCGCAGCAAGGACAGCGGCGCGGACTTCTTCCTCCCGCCCGACCGCTGCTACGGCTCGTTCGAGGAGATGATCAAGGCCGAGGCCAAGCTGCCCGAGGGCGAGCGCATGGATTTCGTATCCATCGTCACCCCGAACCACATGCATTTCCCGCCCGCGAAAATGGCGTTGGAACATGGCTTCCATGTGCTCAGCGACAAACCCGCCACCCTCAATCTTGAGGAGGCCAAAAAGCTCGGCGAACTCGTGAAAAAGACAGGCCTGCTCTACGGCCTCACGCATAACTACACGGGCTACCCGCTCGTGAAGCAGGCGCGCGAGATGGTCGCCGCCGGCCAGATCGGCAAGATTCGCAAGGTCGTGGTGGAGTACCCGCAGGGCTGGCTCGCCACGCGCCTGGAGGCCTCCGACCAAAAGCAGGCCGCATGGCGCACCGACCCCAAGCGCAGCGGCGCGGCGGGTTGCATCGGCGACATCGGCACCCACGCCGAGAATCTCGCGGAATACATCACCGGCCTGCAAATCAGCGAGCTCGCAGCGGACATCACGGCATTTGTGAAAGGCCGCAAGCTCGACGACGACGGCAACGTGCTCCTGCGCTTCAAGGGCGGCGCGAAAGGCGTGCTCCACAGCTCGCAGATTTCCGTGGGCGAGGAGAACAATCTCAACATCCGCGTCTACGGCGAGAAAGGTGGCCTCGAGTGGCACCAGAACGAGCCGAACACCCTGCTCGTAAAGTGGCTCGACCAGCCCATGCAAGTCTACCGCACTGCCAATGGCTACCTCGGCAAAGCCGCGCTCGCCGCAGGCCGCACGCCCCCCTCGCACCCCGAGGGCTACCTCGAGGCCTTCGCCAATATCTACAAGGCCTTCGCCGGAGCCATCCGCGCACGCCTCGCCGGCAAGAAACTCGCCAAGGACGACCTCTCAAACGACTACCCGAAAATCCATGACGGCATCCGCGGCATGGCATTCATCGAAGCCGTGGTGAAGTCCTCCAAGGCCAACGCCGCCTGGACGAAAATCGACGCGTAGTCCGTCGTCTTCAGCGTACATTTCAAAGCTTCAAAGCTCCCGTGGAAACACGGGAGCTTTTGTTTTTCACGGAGCAAAGTACGGTGTAAACGTGGTCAGGAATTCCATGAAAAGGCATCTCCTCGCAATGCTCGTTGCCTCGCTATTGACGGGCTGTGCCTCGGAACGCCCTCCGCTCGCAGAGGATCGAAAAAAGGCCATCGCCAAGGCCCCTCAAAATGCCTCGCAGCAAAACACGCCTTCCAAGCCCGCCAAAAAGGAGCCTGTCTCGCATACTCGCAAGGGCAAAGGCGAAGTTCCTGTCGCAATCCAAATCGCGCTGAAGCGACTGCCTCATATTTCAGATGATCAGAAGGAGCTTTTCGCGTTCCTGGGACTCAAGCCAGCGCGTGAAGATCCCCTGGCAAGGGAGTCTGTGGGTAGGGTCAGATTCTTCTGGGAACGCTGGGATATTGGCTTTGGAGATGAGTTCGTCATTGAGATTTCCGGCCATTGGCCGGACTACTCCAACCCTGCTGATAAAAGTCGCATCTATGAAGTGAGCATCCTGCGAAAGCTGGCAGAGCCGGACCCATACGGCCGCCCGCAATACAAGCCGATGACTCCCGCCTGGGAACGAAAGGTAGACTGATCCACGCCCACGGTTCGGATAACATTTCCTGAAGAGTACGAAAGGCTGTTTGGCTCGTGTATTCGATGAGCCATTGCAACACGGGCGCAGGAGCGAACGAGGACGCCGCCGAAACGATTTGATAACTTCTGGATCAGGCGCTTCGCGCTGTGAGGTGGCCGATTGAGGACATCGGCGCTCCCAGTGGCGGCACACCTACTCGAACCCTCACAGGTGCTCTCGCAGACTGTCTCAGAGGCACTAAGCCTGGTCCAGCATCACCGCCGCAGCCTGCTGGTTCCATCCCATCG
This sequence comes from Verrucomicrobiaceae bacterium, assembly GCA_043753265.1. GTDB lineage: Bacteria > Verrucomicrobiota > Verrucomicrobiia > Chthoniobacterales > Chthoniobacteraceae > SXWH01. The sequence continues at coordinate 1,365 of JAYUWZ010000512.1, read as the reverse complement.
CCGCGACCAGTGCCGTGTGGTTTTCAGACTGCTTCAGCATCTCGGCGGCGAGCACCACTTGCAGCAGCGCTCCGGCGCCAATGGCCTCCCCGGCGTGGAGATGGGGGGAAAGAGTGGCAGGAGCCCGCCCCGGCAGCTCCGCCTCGCATGCAGCGGCGATCAGCGGGTCCACCCATGTGCCATTCGCGCCGCCTGCGATGATATCGAAAGACTTTGCTCCCGCAGAAGTCACCACGTCGCGCACCGCTGCGCGCATGGACTCGCGGGCCTCGGCGCGCGAGCTAAAGGGGCGCTCCGCCACACTGCCCAAGCGCACCGGGCCGGATGCAGAGAGCAGCACCGCTGCCGCGCCCTCGGAGAGCAATGCGCCGCGCGGGCCGCCGGTGGTGGTGAGACGCCAGTTGCGGTGGGCCTCCATCATAATCCAGTCGAGTTCCTCCGCCGCGACCACGAGCACCTGCGAGGCATCGCCGAGTTCCAGCAATTGCGCCCCAAAGCGCAGTGCCTGCAGGCCCACCGTGCCGTCGCCCACAAGCGTGTAGGTCGCGCCATCGATTCCCAGCATCGCCGCGAGATGACTCGCGGGCGCATTGTACACCGTCTCGGGAAAGAGCATGGGGCTTGCGGCATTCGCTCCCTGCTTCACCACTTGCTCGTAAAAGCGCCGCGTGTATTGCACGCCACCGCTGGAGACACCAAAGACCACTGCAAATCGGGATTTTTCCTCCGCCGAAAGCACCCTGTCCCCCAGTGCCGCCTTGCCCGCGCACGCGGCAAAAAGACTGAGGGCGCTTGCACGGCGCAGACGGGGCTCACGCGCGAGATGCGCCGTGAGCGTCGCTGGCACGGGCGCGGCGAGGTGCTTGCGGCCTGTCTCGGGATTTGCCACCTCCGTGGCTGCAACCCGCTCGCCCGCAAGCATGCGCCCCAGCACTTCGGCGGGGCCGGAGCCCAGCGCGGTCACGCAGCCTGTGCCGGAAATAAATGCGCTCATTCGCCCGCCTCCTTCATCACCACCGTGGCATTGGTGCCACCAAAGCCGAACGAATTCGAAAGCACGCATCCCACGCGCGCATCGCGGGCGGCATTGGCCACGATGTCGAGTTCCCACGCCGGGTCGCGTTCGCGGAAATTAATATTGGGCGGGAGAAACTGGCCGCGCAGCGCGAGGATGCAGATGACCGCCTCGATGGCACCCGCCGCGCCGAGCGCGTGGCCCATCATGCCCTTGGTGGAACTCACCGGCACGCGCGGGCCAAAGAGCTTCGCAATCGCCGCGCCCTCGCTGGCGTCGTTAAAGGGAGTGGCCGTGCCGTGGGCGTTGATATAGTCCACCGCTTCCGCGCCGATCCCCGCGTCCGCAAT
>JAYUWZ010000511.1:0-1619 GCA_043753265.1 Verrucomicrobiaceae bacterium | reverse complement strand
CCGTTCACCACCAGCGCAGTGCCTTCGCCAATCAGCGTTTGGGAGCCTTCGAGCGTGATGCCCGCTGTGTAAGCGGCTCCGCTCTCAAAAAGGTAAATCGTGTCGCCCGCGTCATCAGGATCGCCGCCCACATTCAAACTCGTAAGCGTGGTGAAAGGCCGCGCCGAGGTGCCGTTGGCCGCGCCATTCGCACCTCCGTATGCGCTGTCCACATACCACACCACCGGGCCATTCGTCGCATTGGAGTTATTCGTGCCGACCACGCTGATGCTGATCGTGCCGGTGCTGGACAGGTCGTCCGAGTTTCCCGCAATGCCATCAAACCCGTCGTCGCGCAGCGTGTAGGTGAATGTATCCACACCCGTGAAACCGGGTGCCGGCACATAGGAGAAGGAACCCGCGTTGGCCCCAGTCGTCACCATCGCCACCGAGCCGCCGTTGGCGCTCGTGGACTGGAAGGACGTGAGGATGGTGTTCACCCCGGAATCGCCAAAGAACTCAGAGTCGTTGGTGAGCGGGTTGACAGAACTGGTCGTATTCACCCCGGAGAGAATCGTGGGAACACCAACAACGAGCTGCGTATTAGCCTGCGCAGTATAGAGGTCGTTGCGCGCCAGCGGCGAAGCGTTAATCGCCCCTAGCGTGGTGTTGCCGTCGATCAAATCCTGAAAAGTCACCCCGGTCAGATCCACGTCACCCGCATTCGTGATGGTCACGGTATACAGGATGGTATCGCCCGGATCAAAATTACCGTCTCCATTAACATCCCCACCCGGTGCAAATACATCCACCTTCGTCGCTGTCAGCAAGGCTGCGGGAGCGATACGGGCCTCCAATGCTTCCACTCCAGAAGTGCGCTTTGGGATGAAAGGAAGCTTGCGACGGGCAGCCGGGGAGGGTTGCGACAGGCGGCTGGAACGGAGAATGGGGTGAGGATTCATGGCTATTAAATGAAGGATATTTCACAATCCCCACGGAAATGCGAGGAGAATTGCGGGTGTTTTTTGCGCTAGGTTTGAAGGGTCAACAGACGGGAGGAAGGGCAAATTCCTCTCGCTTCGAAATAGGATTTTGGTGACAACAACGACGGATGATAACTCTCGATACCGTTTCCAGTTCAGAATTTGAAGCCTGTTTAAGTGAAATCTTTTCCCTGGTGCTGATTGATGGAAAATTCCCCTTGAAATTGGCGCAAGTAAGCCCCCTGGGAGGTGCATCCCCCGAGTCCAAACGCAAGCCCTTCTCCATCACCCTGAAGGCCGAACACCCCATCCGCCTCCCCCAAGGAATCTATCGCCTAGAAAATGACAACCTAGGCTCGTTCGAAGTTTTCCTTGTGCAGACCACGCCCACTGAGGCTGAGGCGGTTTTTAATTAACTCCAGAGCGCGCGACTTCCACCCAAAGTAGCCCGGACTTCCAGTCCGGATGGGGGGATTGCAGGACGGATTTTCCTATTTCCAATACAATCCTGCCCGCCGAACAGCCCACCCCGGAGGACTGGAAGTCCGCGCTACTTTCTTGCCCATCCGCCTCCCTTTCCGTTACATCCAAGCCTCATGGAGGCAACCCCCTTCCAGCCCTTCGACAAAGACGCGCTAACCCAGCATCATCGAAGAT
>JAYUWZ010000510.1:0-7956 GCA_043753265.1 Verrucomicrobiaceae bacterium | reverse complement strand
CGGGCAAAAGGCGACCGCCGCGCCGTGCGCGCCATCGACATGCAGCCACATGCCGCGCCGCTGGCAAAAGTCCGCCGCTGCATGCAGGTCGTCGTAACTTCCTGTGGAAGTGGAGCACGCGCTCGCTACCATGGCGATCGGCCTGCGTCTGCGCGACACCGCCTCCTCGTAAAGCGAGTCCAACAGCTCGATGCGGATCTTGAATCGTTCATCAGTAGGGATGCTCACCAGCCCCTTGCTGCCCCAGCCCATCACCTGCACCGCGCGCGATACGCAATAGTGGGACTCCTGCGAGGCCATCACCGACCAGTGCGGCTCCGTGCCGTGGGAAAACGACTCCTCCCCAAGCTGCCGTGCCCGGGCGGCAAGCAGCGCGGTGAGCGCCGCGAGCGTGCCCCCGGAGGTGAGAAAGCCGTCGCCTTCCGGAAAACCGACCGCATCGCACGTGCGCTGGATAATCCACCGCTCCAGCTCAGTCGCCGCGGGCCCCATCTCGTAAATGGCCATTCCGTTGTTCAGAAACTCCGCCGCAAAACCCGCCAGCGCCGCAGCCGGGGCCGGCGCGCACACTTGGTGGCCCATGTAGTGGGGATGGTGAAGCTTGATGCTGCAGGCCGCAAACATCGAAAGAAACTCCGACACCGGCCCGGGCGGCGATTCCATATACTCTTTCCACATGGCAGCCTCCTGCGACGGGAGCATCCACGGAAGCACCCGGCCTTCCCCCTTTGACTCCGCCTCCAGCAGGTTCGCCAGCATGTCCACCACCCGGTGTCCTTGCTCGCGAAAGGTGGCGGGGGAAAAAGCGGATAGGAGAGTATGCATGGCGAGCGCCGCGAGTGTTTAACCACCAGCCAGCCAATGCAAACGCCTTGTCACGGGCAGATGGCACTTCGTCTGCTATCCCAGCCCTTCTTCCATGCGCGAATTCCCAAGGTCTCCAAAAAGTAGGCGAGGTTTCCAACCTCGCGCGGCGGGGCGGCCCCTGGTGGCAGGATGGAGCGTGCTTGCATACCGTAAAATCCACCCCCACCCAAGCGAGGTTGCAAATCTTGCCCACCCCTTATGAGCCCCCTCCGCTCCCACTGGCTTCTCGATGAGAACGTCACCTTTCTAAACCCCGGCTCCTTTGGCGCCTGCCCCAAGCCCGGTCTCGCTGAGCAGATTCGCCTCCGGGAGGAAATGGAATCCGAGCCCCTTCGTTTTCTCTGGCGCGAGATCGATTCGAAAATCGACGACGCCCGCGAAGATCTCGCCCGCTTTCTCCGCGCGGACCCCGATGAGCTGGCCTTTGTCACCAATGCCACTTCCGCCGTGAACGCCGTCGTGCGCTCCCTGGAGTTGAAGGAGGGCGATGAATTGCTGACCACGAACCACGGCTACAATGCCTGCAACAACGTGCTCGCTGAGTGCGCCCGCCGGGCCGGAGCCCGCGTGGTCATCGCTCAGGTTCCCTTTCCCATTTCCGGCCCCGGCGAAGTGGTGGAGGCCGTGCTTGCGGCAGTGACGCCCCACACCCGCCTGGCCATGCTCGACCACGTCACCAGCCCCACTGCTCTGGTCTTCCCTATCGAGGAACTCATCGCCGCGCTGGAGGAGCGCGGCATCGATGTGCTCGTGGATGGCGCCCACGCGCCCGGCATGCTCCCGCTCGATTTCACCGCACTGCGCCCCGCCTATTACACGGGCAACCTGCACAAATGGGTCTGCGCCCCGAAGGGTGCCGCATTCCTCCACGTGCGCCGCGACCGCCAGGCTGGCTTGCATCCCGCGGTGATCAGCCACGGCTACAACACCCCGAGGGAGGACCGCTCGCCATTTCATGATGCCTTCGACTGGCAGGGCACACACGATGTCACCGCGTGGCTTTCCGTCCCCGCGGCACTCCGCTTTTGCGAGCGGCTGCTCCCCGGCGGCCAGCACGCGCTCATGGACGCCAACTGCTCCCTCGCAAAGGCTGCGCGGCAATTCCTCTGCGAGAAACTTTCCATCGAGCCGCCCTGCCCGGAATCGATGCTCGGTGCCATGGCCACGCTGCCCCTCCCGGCGCGCTTTCAAGAGGAGGAGCCCGGGGAATCACGGTCCGTCATCTCCCGCTACGATCCCTTGCAGACCCGCCTTTTCGAGCGCCACTCCATCGAGATGCCCCTCGTCCGCTTCGGCTCCCCGACGCGACGTTGGTTCCGCATCAGCGCCCAGGCCTACAACAGCCCAAGCGACTACGCTCTGGTGGCAAAGGCCCTGCAGGCAGAGTCGTAGATTAGTTAAAGCGAAGCACAAGGCAGGGACGCGCCGCTGGCTCGTCCGTGCGCCGCAAGTAACCAAGTTACTCGCTCCCCTGTGTGGCTCCGTGTCCTCCGTGCGAAAAGCTACCCCCGCTTCGCATTGCGCTTTGCCCGTTCCACGGTAACCATGGCACCGCGACGCTCCAATACTCCATGCCAGAACCCCGGCCAACGCAGGCAAAGATGCCCATTTCGAGCAAGGTGAAGCTCGTTGTGGGCTTCACCCTTCTCATGCTGGCCCTCATCGCGCTCGTGAGCTTCATCAGCATGCGCAAATTTCTCACTCTCTGGGAGGAGATCGCCGAGGGGCGCGAGATTCTCGAGCACAGCGAGCGGGTGCAGCGTTACTTTATCGAGATGGAAAACGGCGTGCGCGGCTTTGTGCTGTCGGGCAATTACGACGACCTCGGCCCCTACGACCACGGCTCGTCCTTCATCGTGCAGGAATTTCAAAACCTTCGGACCCTCTCCGCCGAGCATCCGGAGCAGCAGGCCCGCATCACCCGCATCCAGGGCATGCTGGGCCGCGCATTTGCGGTGTACGGGCGGGTCATCCAAAGGTGGCGCGAAGCCGGTCTTGCGGGGGCCGAAAAGCTCTTCAAGGATCCCGAGGCGGTGAAGGAAGCCACCGAGGCGCTCACCGTTTTGCGCGACGAGTTGAGTGACTTTGACCAGGCCGAGCGCTCCCGCCTCGTGGGGCTGCGCGAGAGCGTGGAACTCAATCGCGACATCAACAGTTCGCTCATCTTTGGCGGCATCGGCCTCACCTTTATCGCGCTCATCATTGCCGCGCTCGTGGTACTCCGCGACATCGCCGAGCGGCGCAGGGCGGAGGAACAGCTCGCCGAGGAAAGGAATCTCCTGCGCAGCATCATGGACACGATCCCAGACCTCATTTTCGTAAAGGATACGAAGGGCCGGTATACCCGCGACAACCTGGCCCATCGCCGCCACCTGGGCATTCAAAGCGAGGAGGAGATAACGGGTAAAACCACCACCGATCTCTATGATGGCACCCTTTCCACGCGCTACATGGTCGACGATCAGGCGGTGCTGAATGGCGAAAAAACCATCTTCAATGTTGTCGAGCCCGGGCGCACCGCGGATGGCCGCGTGGTCTGGCTCGAGACCACCAAGGTGCCGCTCATCGGTGCCGATGGAAAAACCGCCGGGCTCGTCGGGGTGAGCAGCGACATCACCCAGCGCCGGGCCGACGAGGAAAAGCTGAAGCACTTCGCCACCGCGCTGCAAAAATCCAACGAGGAGCTGCAGAATTTCGCCAGCGTGGCCTCGCACGATCTCCAGGAGCCGCTCCGGAAAATCCAGTCCTTCGGAAACTTGCTCAATGCGCGCCACGCCCCGCAGATCGGCGAGCAGGGCGCGGATTACCTGAAGCGCATGATGGACGCGGCCAACCGGATGCAGATTCTCATTCAGGACTTGCTGAAGCTCTCCCGCATTACCACCCGCGCGCAGCCTTTCGAGCGCTGCGACCTTGTGGAAATCGTGCGCGGCGTGCTCAGCGATCTGGAGGTGAAAATCTCCGCCACCGGCGCGCGTGTGGCTACCGCGGGGCTTGGCGTCATTGAGGCCGATCCCACGCAGATGCGGCAGCTTTTCCAAAACCTGGTCGCCAACGCGCTCAAGTTTCAGAAGCCCGGGGCCCGGCCCGAGGTGCTCATCAGGGCGCGCAATTTCGAAAACATCCACGGCGAACTCCCACGGATGCCGCTAAGCGCGATGATCTGCGAAATCCGCGTACAAGACAACGGAATCGGCTTCGACGCGCAGTTCACCGAGCAGATCTTCAGCCCCTTCAAGCGCCTGCACACCCGTGCTGAGTTCGAGGGCAGCGGCATCGGCCTCACCGTATGCCGCAAAATTACAGATCGCCATCACGGCACCATCGTGGCACAGAGCACACCGGGAGAAGGTGCCGCCTTCATCGTTACCCTCCCTGTCAAACAAATCGAATCCCATGAACGCAGAAGCGAAGCCCATAACCATTCTGATGGCCGATGATGATCCGGATGACCGGCTCCTCACGGCAGATGCGCTGAAAGAAGCGCGCCTCATCAACGACATTCGCTTCGTGGAGAACGGCGAAGAGCTGCTCGACTACCTCCGCCACTCTGGAAAATTTTCCGCGCCAGCCGACGCTCCCCGCCCGGGCCTCATCCTGCTCGACCTCAACATGCCCCGCAAGGATGGCCGCACGGTGCTCAAGGAGCTCAAGCAGGACAACGACCTGCGCACCATCCCCGTGGTGGTGCTCACGACCTCCAAGGACGACGAGGATGTGTACCGCAGCTACGACCTCGGTGTGAACAGCTACATCGTAAAACCGGTCACCTTCGAGGCCCTCGTGGACATCCTCCAGACCTTGGAAAAATACTGGTTCGAAATCGTGGAACTGCCTCCGCAAAGGTAGGCCATTGTGAGGCGGACATTGTGTGCGCCTATGATGTCCCCACATTGCGTTCAGCCAGTTCCCGGCTATCAATTCCCGCAATCGGAATGCAAACCGCCCACTGGCTCCGTCGCTCTGCGCTCGTGCTCTCATGCCTTTTCGTCGGCATGGCTGCGGCGGCTTTCGGCCAGTTTGCGCCGGATGATGAAATTCGCCTCCGCCGCGACGAGCCGCTGGAATTCAAGGGATCCATTTACCGCAGGGCCGGCAGGGCGAAACCTACACGGTGCTGAAATACGACGTCATCACCGGGAAAATCTACCTGCTCGCCAACGACAACGACGGCAAGCCCTTTGCCCTCACCGTTTCCGACCGCGCCGTGGAACTGCTCCCGCGGGACTTGCTCATTCACATGCAGCGCGGCGCGGCGGCGTTGCGCAGGCTGGATCTCGCCACCGCTCGGGCGATGTTCATCAAGGCCTCCGGCGGCAGGATTGCCGAGAAGACCGCCATCGACCTCGCGGTGCGCACCGAGCAGTTGCAAACGACCATCGCAGCCATCGCCGAGGCACGCAGGGCGAAGGAGCGCGGCATGCCCGAAATCAGACGCCTCCTCAAAAACGCGGAGACGGCCGACCGTCCCGATTTGCTGTTCGGAACCAATGCCAACCAGGTAAAGGCACAGGAGATTCGCGACAAGGCGAAGCTCATCGAGACCCAGGCGGATAATGCCATCCAGCTCGCGGAGACTCGTTTTACGGACGTCGTCGTTGAATTTTCCGCGACCATTGAGCGCCTCGTGGAAAGTGGATTCCTCAGCGTCGCCGTGGAGGTGAGCGACGGCCTCACCGCGCTCACCGCCGCACAGATTCCCGGCAGCCCGGCGCCCCGTCCGCTGGACGACAAGCGGGCGGCAATAACCGCGCGCATCGCCACTGCCACCGATGCCGCGGTGAAAGCGCAGACGCTCCTGAACGCCCGGCGCCTCCATACTGCACTTGAGACTGTGAAAGCCGGGCTTGAGGCCGAGGCTGGCAGGGCGGAACTTCGCCACCTCAAGGCACGCATCGAGGCTGACCTGGAACGCGTGAGCACCAGCCTGCGCACCATCGCCAACCTGCGCGACAAGCCCGATCTCGCCGCCGCGCTCTCGGAAGTCGAAAAGGCTGAGGCCATGGTCATCGACAGTGAAGCACTGCAGGCCGTCGCAACAGAAATCCGCACCCTCCTCCGCGAGAAAAGCCCTGTAGCGCTGCCATCGGGCCAGTGACGCAGCTCCCATTGCACGTTCTACGCGCCTTGGGAGTTGAATCTTCGCCGGGGCGGGCGATGATAGTCCCCGATGCACGAAGAACCATTCCGCTGGGTCGAGGCCATCGCCAACCGCCGAGAGTACATCGAAGACCAGCTTGCCCCCGGCAGCCCCATCGTCGCGCTGACTTACCGCGACGGCGTGCTGCTTTTCACGCTGAGCCGCGAGCGGCAGAAGCTTTTTGAAATCTACGACCGCATCGCGCTCGGCGGGCTGGGGCATCCGGGCGACATCGAGCGCCTGCGCCTCGCGGCCATCGAGGTCTCGAGCACGGAAGGTTTTGCCCGTTCGGCAGATGATGTCTCCCTGCGCAGGCTGGCCAACTTCTCGCTCAGCCCCGCGCTGAAACAGGCTTTCGAGCAAATCTACGGCCCACCCTTCCTTGCGCGCCTGCTCTTTGCCGAGCTGGGGCGTCGGGGCGCGCCAAATCTCTTCCTGCGCCTCGACTATGATGGCTCGATGCGTACGAACGGTGGCTCGTTTGGCCGCGCATTTGAGGATTTCGGGGTGATCGCTGGGAAGGCCCAAGCCATCAAAAAAATGGAAAAGTATCTCGCGGAAAAGGCGAATGCTCAGTTTGGGCTCCACGAAGCACTGAGGCACGCCGCCGCCGCATGGAGCGTGGGGCATCTCGCACTGTCCGATGACGGCCATGAGGAAGCCGCCACCGCGGAAACCATCGCAACCAACCTGAAAACCCAACTCGCAGGAACGAGCATTGAGGCCGCAGTGATGGAATACAAAGCTCCCGCCGCCGTGGCCTATCGCGCGCTCGTGGAAGAAGACGTCCGCGAAGTCATCCTGTAGACTCCGACCCAAGGGGCTGCGTTTGCACAGCCTCCAGCTGCGGTCTGCAATATAACTTCCTCACACTCCCGCGTTGCTTTTTTGGGGCCGGAGTAGGTAAACACTTGGGCGTCATGGGTTCCTCGCGCCCACAAATCTGTTGCCGACCGATTGCGGTGTGCATCGTGCTCACGCTCTGTGCGAGCACGTGGGCGGCTCCCTTCACCTTCCGTCCCGGGAATAAACAACCCGGATTGCGCGAGGGAGATGTCGGGCCCATTGAGGATCCGGAACACACGCCCAGGCAGCGCAAAGCGCCAAAAGCGCCCACCCAGTTCAATCCCGATCCCGGTGCGAAATCCGGCACAGAAGCAGTGCCGCAGCCCAAGCCGAGACCACTGCCAAAAATGCCCGACGGTCCGCCCGCCCCGAGACCCGAGGGTGCAAAGCCACCAGAGCTTCCAAAACCCACCACCGGCGCGGGCTCCGCGCTGGACCTCGGCTTTCCCGGTGCCACGCCTCCCCCCCTGCCGCCGCAGGATCTGCAAGGCCGCCCCTCGCTTTTCCCCGAGGACGTGCTGTACATCCCGCGATTCGACACCGAGCCCATCCCTGGGAACCTTAAGCTGCCGCGTCGGGGAGTGCGTTCGCAGCAGGGGCAGGATAACATTTTCCACTACCGCGAATATCCCATGGGCCAGGAGGGCTTGGGACTCCTGCCACGCACCGAGCCGCTGGAAAATCGCTGGGCGATTGCTTATCCCAAGTGGCAGCGCTACATGGATCCCCGCCACGAGGTGCCCTATGGCGATGGTCGTGAGACCATTCGAGCCTGGCACCCGTATGAGCAATCCAAGCTCAAGGGCGATGTGCCCATTATCGGCCAGGAGATCTTCGCAAACATCACCCTGAAGAATTTCGCGCTCTTCGAGTATCGCCGCCTGCCCATCCCCAGCGGCGTGAGCGCCGCGACGCCGAACAGCTCCGAGTTTTTCGGGCGCGGCGAACAGCGGTTCATTTCCAACGATCGCGCGCTCACGGTGGAAATCTTCAGGGGCGAAACCTCCTTCAAGCCTGTGGAGTGGCTCTTCCGCGCATCGGTCGTGAAAAACGACAACTGGATCTGGGTGCGCGAGCAAAACCTGCTCGACCCCGACCCACGT
>JAYUWZ010000509.1:0-3774 GCA_043753265.1 Verrucomicrobiaceae bacterium | reverse complement strand
TGTCATTGTGGTCAACGGCACTGTGACGCTGCTCGATACCGGCGACATCACCGGAGCCACACTGAGCCTCAGCCTCCTGCCGAGTATCGCGGGATTCTCCGCCACTCCCGGCGATGTCTTCGGGCTTATCCTGAATGACGGCGTCGACCCGGTGGTCGGCACCTTTGCGCAGGGCACCTCCATCGCGGTTGGCGGTCATGTCTTCAACATCGCCTACGATGCGAATCTCGATGCCGGAACCCTCGGCAACGATGTGGCCCTGACCTATGTCGTTCCCGAGCCCGGTGCGGTCACCATGCTGCTTGGCGGCTTCGCCATGCTCTTCGGAATTCGTCGTGCACGCCGCCGCGCATAATAGCAAGCGCCGCACGCGACCACCCAACAACCATCCTGGCATGCGCCGCTCCGTGCAAACGGGGCGGCGCTTTGCTTTTGCTTGTGCGGCATCCTGCCTCCCAACACTCAACACCTTCTGCCGGGGTCGTGGCACGCCGGGACAATGGAAGTAGCTATGAGTGCTACGGTAACTTTCCACGGGCATTAGATTGATTCATATCAATCGGGGAATTTTGCACCGGCTGGCTCGGGTGGAATCTTTCCCCTGACCCACGTACTCCAGCCGTAACTGTCGGCCAGTTGGTGGGAAGCGGCAGGCCAGAGGTGAACATGCAATGCGGAGCATGCGTTAGAACCGCTAAGGTGCCTTAGTAAATAAATTGTAAATTCCGCCTTGCGCTTCAGCTGAATAACAGCAAATTTCAAACTGCTCCGGCAATTCTGTCGCGGCACCCACCAGTATCGTCAAATGAACTCCTCCAAACGTTCTGTCATCCACCCGCAGATCCTTCGTCGACTGATTGTTACAAGCCTCTTCTTGCCTGCGGGGCTTGTCACATCTCTGCGCGCCGTAGATTTAACCCTGCCGCCGAATCGCACGATCAATTCCGACAGCGGTGCGCCTATTTTTAACGATGGCGTGCGCGAGGGTTTCGTCGCTGGGAACGACAATGAAACCACGGCCAATCCCTTCAATGGCCCGGATAATGGCCAGGGTCCAGGAGTCAGCCTCGGTCTTCGCATGGGACAGAGCACGGCCGTGGGCCCGACTGCATGGCAGGCCGACCGCACGTGGGTATATACGGGTGAAATCTTTACCGGCCCCAACGGAATTCTTTCCTTTGCTGCAAACAACGACGACAGCGACTGGATCTCGGTGAATGGCGTCGTTCAACTGAACGATAATGCTTGGAATACGACCAACACCACCACCTATTTCGGGCTCACTCCCAATACGTGGGTTCCATTCGAGTATCGCGTGGCGAACGGCGGGGGCGGGGCAGGCCCCAGCGCACAGGGCGCAAATTGGACCAACACCATGGGCGTGGTGTTTAGCTGGACGGATGAGGGCGGTAGCGTGGATCCCCTTGCGTATGACCAGGGCAGGCCTCAGGAGCCAGTGGGAGGAGGCCAGACAGTATTTCGTTTCCAGAATGGTTTTGGGCTTAACGACGATCTGGTTGTGAGCGACTCCGCCACGCTCACCATCGAAGGCAGCAATGCCACGATTAATGAACTGAGCCTGCGGTTTACGAATCCAAATCCAGCTACTCTAACAATCGAGGACGCGGTGGGCACGCCTCACAAGGTGCTGGGCATTCTGGGCACTACCCAATGGGCGACGGATGACTCTGGGGGGGCCAATGTGAACCTTGCAGGCACATCGGATCTCCGTCCGTTGGGCGCTCAAACCGATAACGGCTATCAGGTGACCGTGACCAATAATGGGCCCGGGAAGTTGATCCTGGATACTGGTAACGCGGGCTCGAGCTTGATCTCGACCACCTTTGCCGCAGGAACCGGCGTGGTGGAAGTCACCTCATCCACAGGCACTACTCCCGTGACGGGTGCTACTCTGTCAGTGGCCAATAGCGCGGGCATCCTGCGCATTGGCAGCTCGGGCTCAGCCCCAGCTAATTTCAATAACCCTATCACTGCCACGGCGTCAGGAACCCTGCAGCACACTGCTCCTGCCACCGATACACTCTCTGGCTCGATTTTGGTTGCGGCCGGGCAGAATCTTAAGATCGATGTCACCGGAGGCCGGCTTTTCGTGACGGGCGGCATTTCTGCGAATCAAGTAGGCGCAGGGATTACGAAGACGGGCCCAAATCTTCTCCGCACCTTCGGCTCTGTAAATGCACGCAACCTGGTGGTCAACGAAGGCCGCTTTGAAGCGGCTGGTCCCGTGGCCTTTTTTAACACCAGTCCCGTTCTCAATGGCGGTGTGCTTGCCCTGCTTGGGACGAGTAACATTAGCGTGCCAAATCCGTTCGTCATTAGCGGGGCGGGCATCCTCGAGGCGCGCGCCGGCAGCTTCGGCGTCGCCACCAATGTGGTGCAGCTCAACACCGGGGGCACCTTTGCTCTCGTTGGATCTACTGGCCTCGAAGGTTCGTTTTACGGGGGTGACGTTGCAAATGCGCGCGCGGCTTTCGGTGGCCCCACCAACCCGTTGAACACCTACACAACATACACCACCTATTTTGGAGCCCGCGGTGGATTGGAAAACTCGGCGCTAACCAGCGCAAATTTTACCGAGTTGCTGAGCTTCGATCCCGCAGGTGGGGATACCGCGATGTTCCTGGCTTACGGCCAGACTCGCACCAATGACATCGTCGCCCGTATGAAGGGCCAGATTTTTATCCCGCAGGCCGGCACTTACACGTTTGGCACCGTCAGTGATGATGGATCGATGCTCTACATTGATGGAGCTGCCGTCGTTTCAAACAATGCGGACCAAGGTATGACCCGCCGCACAGGCAGCGTGGCGCTGAGTGCTGGTTTTCATGACATCGACATCGGTTACTTCGAAGGAGGCGGCGGCAACGGACTGGTGGTGGAATGGGCGGGACCTGGGATTACGGGGACGCAGGTGATGCCCAATAGCGTACTCGTGCCAAACCTGAATCCCGAGACCTTGGCCAATCCCGTCAACGTTACCGGAAATTCCACTTTGAACACCCTCGCGGCGATAGGGCGTTTGCAGGGAAACGTGACGGTATCGAATGGCGTGACCTTCACGACCACAGGCCGAAGCCTGATTATCGATAATCTGATCCTCCCCGTGAGCGGCGGTTCCTATGGTTTTGCCCCGGCCAACGAGACCACTATCAGCCAGATAACGGACAGCGGAAACCCGGTGACTATCAACAAGGGGGGCAATGGCGTGCTTACCATCGATAATCTTGGTGCGCTTCAGTTGCAAAATCCGGCCTCGGTCATTTCCGTCAACCAAGGATCACTGGGCATCCTGTTGGGTGGCCCCACGAATCCGACTGGAAACGCCACCATCGCCTTCAATGGAGGCGGCGTGGTGCTAAGCAGCAAGAATGGGAACCAGAGCTATCCAATTCCGAATTTCACCGGGAGCAGCGCCAACCTCCAGGCTCGCAAGCTCGCCACCGGCCTGGCGGGCACCCCGGAAACGCCCATCATCATCTCGCTCACGGGCAATCTGAACGTGCCCGCGGGAGCCACCATCAATCTGGGCACAGCGGATAACTACGTGGAGCAGATTTCCGGTACGGCTTCCGGCGCTGGTTCAGTGGGAATCACTGGCGGCACGGTGAACTCGACAACCAATACTGCCCTGCAGGGATTGAGGGTTAATTTCAATGGCGTGGGAGCCAGTGCCACTCTGAACCTTACGACCAACGCCCCCAAGGTGGGAGCATTGAATAACGAAGCTGGTGCCATCGCAAATACCGTCATTGG
>JAYUWZ010000508.1:0-1620 GCA_043753265.1 Verrucomicrobiaceae bacterium | reverse complement strand
ACGACGGCGATGGTCTCGCCCTCCGCTACAGTGAGGTCGCAGCCGGAAAGAACGGTCGTGTCTGCGGTGCGATAGGCTTTGGTGACGTTGCGAAGTTCGGCGAGTGGCACAGTGAGGGAAGTGTTTCGTTTTCAGTATTCGGCACGCAAGCCGAACCAGCCGCCTTTATTTTCGAGCCGGTTCCCAAAATCAACCTCCAGAGCCTGTTCCTCTTTGTCCTGCTCTTGCTCTCGTCAAATCTGTTCAAGCAGGTTAAAGATCAGTCCGCGCATAAATCGCGTCGAGCGGCACCGAAAACTCCAGCTCAGGAACCTCAAGAGAGGCATCTCCAGTCAGAATGGTTTTCCGCCATCCATCGGACATCAACCGATACACCGTCACCTCCCGTTTCATCTGATCTGCGAGTATGTAAGTGTGCAAGCTCTGGAGCCGCTGGTACGAAAGCCACTTCTCCCGTCGGTCCGTCCGTTCTGTCTCCGGCGAAAGCACCTCCACAATAAGACAGGGAGTGTCGCAATAGTACTTTTGCAACCCTTCCGGGTCACAACTCACCATCATGTCCGGGTAGTAAAACCAGTCATCCTCCTTGTCTTTAAGGTGCACCTTGGTGTCCGAATTGAATGCCTGGCATTTCTTCCCGCGCAGATGTGCGTAAAACTCCCCGAGAAAATTCGTGGCAATCTGATTATGCCGCACGCTTGCTCCCGCCATCCCATACACGCGCCCACCAAGATATTCATGCCGGATGTCGCTCAGCAATTCCCCGGCAAGATACTCCTCCGGCGAAAGGATCGCCTCATGGGTCTGAATCGCACTCATATGCTTAGAATGCCAGCCACACTCCATCCTGTCAAACCGCTCAGAAAGCTCAGTCCCTTCTCGGATTCTCCAGCCCCGCAATCCGCACCATCACCCGCTCACTAATCGCCTGGTAAACCTCCCGAGGATCCCCGGCCACATCTGCCTTCGTAAACCGCATCGGCTCGCCAATCACGATTGTGATCTTCGCCCTTCGCGGAATCTTTGCCGTCCGAGGAAACGCATCGTACGCCCCGAAGACCCGCATCGGAACGACAGGCGCTAGCGACTTCGCAATCACCAGCCCCACACCCGCCCTGGCAGGCCCCAGCGAGCCATCCTTGGAGCGTGTGCCCTCTGGAAATATGATCGTGCTGCCGCCATTTTTAAGCAACCGAATCACCGCCTTTAGCGCGCTCATATCGGCCCCATCGCGGTCAATCCCGATCACGTTCAGATGGCGGATCAGCCGGCCCACCACAGGCACATTGAACAGCGTCTTCCTCGCGAGAAAGTGGATCTGCCGCTCGCAACACACGGCGGCCAGTGGCGGGTCGAGGTAGCTTTGGTGATTCATCACCAGCAGCGACGGCCCTTCCTCGATGATGTTCTCCTTCCCGTAAATCTGCAGCCCAAAAAGATTGCACGCCGCAATCCGCGACAGCTTCACGCACAACTCGTAGATCAGCCCCATGCTCCGCTAGATGCCCTCGGGCAGTGCCAGTCCCTTGAGTTTGAGCCGCCCAATCACCTCGCCCACGACGCCATCGATGGTGAGATTCGAGCTATCCACCACGTGAGCGTCCTCCGCCAGCACCAGTG
>JAYUWZ010000507.1:0-7961 GCA_043753265.1 Verrucomicrobiaceae bacterium | reverse complement strand
TCGGGCGAATCTGTCTGATTCCCGTGTTTGTGATATTCGCCCTCTACTACGGGCGGAGCGTTGCGAAGGGCAACCCCGTCGAATGGTACCGGTGGCTCGCCATCCTGACTTTTGTAGTGGCCGCTGCGAGTGATGGGATCGATGGCTACATCGCGAGGCGCTACAACCAGATGAGCAAGCTTGGGGTCATCCTCGATCCCATCGCGGACAAAGGGCTACTGCTCTCGGGGCTCATCACCCTCAGCCTTAGCCAGTGGCAGTATGAGTTCCCCGTGTGGTTTCCCGTGCTCGTGATCACCCGCGATGTGGTGGTGGTGACCGGCGCGGTGCTGCTGCATCTCATCCTGGGCGACATGAAGGTGCGCCCCACGTGGACCGGCAAGGCCGCGACGGTGGCGCAGATGACCGCAATTGGCGCGGTGATGCTTTGGCCGAACATGCCGTGGAGCATGGAGTTTTTTGGAAACACGATTCGCGCGCTGGATGTCCCCGTCGCAGTCGCCGGCTTTTTCACGCTCGTGAGCGGACTGGGCTACGTAAATGGCGGTCTGCAGCGGCTCCATAGCAAGGGGCATGGGGATGCGAAGCGCCCGGATGAGATGAAGGAAAATTAAACCGACGCTTGCGAAACGGGTCGTGATGCGCAAATGAGCATCCCGATGAAACGGACCCTTTTTACATGGCTCTTGGTGGGCCTTTGCACGTTGGTTTTTGGAACGGCTGCGGAGGCTAAGGTGCAGCTCGGTATCGACGTGCTCGCCGCCCAGGATTTCGCACCGCTCAAAGGCCGCCGCGTGGGGCTTGTGACGAATCAAACAGGCGTCAACTCTTCGGGCACCAAGACCCGTTTCGTTTTGCGGAAGAACGTGAATCTAGTGGCGCTGTATTCGCCGGAGCATGGGCTCGACGGCACCATCGGCGCGGGCAAATACGTGGCCTCCCGCACGGACAAGGCCACCGGCGTGCCGGTTTGGTCGCTGTACGGGCCGACGCGCAAGCCGACCGCTGAAATGCTCAAGGGGATCGATGTGCTCGTGTATGACATGCAGGACATCGGCGTGCGCAGCTATACTTACATCAGCACGATGGCCAAATGCATGGAGGCCTGCGGGGAGCATGGCATCGAATTTGTGGTGCTTGACCGTCCCAACCCGCTCGGCGGCGTACGCGTGGAGGGCCCGATGATTGAGGATCGGTGGCGCAGCTTTGTAGGCCAATTGCCGGTGCCTTACATCCATGGAATGACCGTGGGGGAACTCGCCGGGATGGCCAATGCGAAAGGCTGGACGGGCCGCCGCTGCAAACTCACGGTGGTGTCCATGCAGGGCTGGCAGCGCGGGATGACCTGGGGCGACACCGGCCTTTCGTGGGTGCAAACCTCGCCCAATATCCCACGCGCGTCGTCCGTGCCCTACTACGCGGCCACCAGTATTTATGGATCGCTCACCGGCTCCGCTTTCGACGTGGGAATCGGCACGGGCGGGCCCTTCGAGATGGCTGGAGCGGCAGGGTTGGATGGAAAGGCTTTCACCGCGCGCCTACGGCAGGCGGGCATTCCCGCAACGCCCTACGGACGCAGCGAATTCGGAGGCGCGCGTCTGTCGCTTTCCGCAAAGAGCGGGGTGAATCTGTCCGCCATCAATGTGCATTTGCTCTCGGGAATTCAAAATACCCGCAGTGGCAGCATCTTCGCGCGCTACCGTGACGCCGATCAGATTTTCTACAAAGTGTATGGCAGCACCAGCATCCGCGGGCAGATCGAAAATGGAACCGCCCCAGCGACCATCGTGGCGGGTTGGGCCCGGGGTGTGCAGTCCTTCCAATCCGCCCGTCAGGGGCATTTGCTTTACTAGGGGATCGCACTGAGCGGAGCGTAACCCGCAGAACCCGCAACCTCACCACGCCGCGTATCGGCAACTCTAGAGCTTCTGCGCCTCAACCAGAAGCACGACTGCGGCAATAAAAAACGTGGCACGAATAAAGACCAACGCCACCGCCCATGCTTTTGTTTCGATGGTGTGAGCTTTAAACAGCGGGTATTTGCGCTCCCAAGAAAGAGCGCCAATCAGGAGAGCCGCAAGCGAGAGTAATGCCCATTTCATTGCTTCCGCCAGCTTCTCCATCGTTGGTGTACCGTCAATTCCTCCTATCTCATTTCAACTTGAGGCGGAGCAGATGTTGAGGAAGGAATTCCTGAAAACGCATCCATCGACCCAAGATTCCGATCGTGTCCACAGCTTCGCATGAAAATCCCAACGGCATCGTGGGTTGATTTGTGCATTCCGCCTCAAGGCGGGACCACATACGCGCTATCCCCCGAAAAGCTGTGTCCAGTGCCCCTCGTAGCGGCCCTGGCCTACGCGGCGGTGATTGGCAAACATGTTCACGTGGTGGCCGGGGCTGAAGAACCAGCCTTGGTTTGCGGCCTGCGGGGATGCGCTGCCAGCGAAGATGTTTTCCGCGCTCGCGCTGGTCCCGGCGAGTTTTGCGCGATCCCATGGGGTTTTCTTGCCGGCCACGGGGGAGTCGTGGGCAAAGAACTTTAGCGTGGCCATGTCCTTGGAATGACCGCGGGCGGCATCGTGCAGCTTGGGGTCGATGAGCACCGGGTTCAGCCCGAGCAGCATGCGCATTTCGTTCAGATCGCGAACGCCCTCCGCCTCCTCAGGCGGGACGGTCTTTTTAGCGAGGAGTTCCGCGTTCATATCGAGAACCTTTTGCGCCGTCTGGTCGTTGCGGAAGGCTCGGTTGATGGCGGTGGCCTCTTCCTTGTCCAAATCGGTCTCGGAGAAATCGCGGTCGTCCTTCAGCTTAATCTTTTGTTTCAGCTTTGCCCTCATGCGGGTGAGCGCGCGGGTGGCATCGCGGGCTGGGCGCAGTGCAGGGACGGTGGTAAAGAGATCCTCGAGGGTGATTTTGTGCAGTTCGCGCAGGCGCTTGAGAGCGGCGTCACCCTCGCTGTGGAGTTGCTCCTTTGTGGGCCCGCCGGGTGCGCTGCGGAGCTTAGTGAGCGTGGTGCGGTTTGTCGCGACTTCCTTGACGAATACCGGGTTGGAGGCCTTCTTGCGGGCGAAGTCGGAAGCCAGGCGCGTGAAGGCGTTGCGGTAATTGGTGGTGGAGAGCAGCCAGTCGCGCTCCATTACCGGCGACAGTGCCTGCAATACCGTGTAGTGCATCTTCAGGAGTGAATCCATCGCCGCCTCACGAGCCACTTGGTCAGTGCTTTCGCGGTAGATTTTCACGAGCCGCGCGGCCTCGGCTTGCTCGGTCACGGGGACGCGCGAGAGGTCCTGTGCGCAAAGCGTTGCGGCGAGGATGGAGAAGGAAAGAAAGCAGGCGAGTGAGGTGCGGGGCATGGTGAGTGCGGGCGGGCAATGAAGCCGTTTTTGGCAAATCGGCAATGCCCGGGTGCGGGATCGTTCATGGAGTTTTTGATAGAATTCAATCGAGGGGCACTTCTATATTCTTCCTTGCGAGCGGGGTGCCGGGAGGTTGAGAAGACCTGTAATGGAACGATTTGATTTCTCTCCCACAGCTCCCCTCCAGAATTCATGTTGCAAAGTAGGCGAGGTTTTCAACCTCGCTCGGGCGGCCAGGATGTCCGCGCTACACTTGACCACCATCGCATTTGCCTCCCTCGCATTTGCTGGCGATGCCTCCGCGCAAGAACCTGTAAGCCCCGATGCGGTTCCGTGGGGGATCAGCTCCTCGGCGAGTTCCTTTCGCAACCACACGGAGTGGTTTCCCAAGATGGCGGAGGCCGGGATTTCCTGGGTGCGTCTGTTTCCTGAGTGGAATGGCCTGGAGCCCGCCCAGGGCACGTGGAAATGGGAGCCAACGGATGCGATGCTGAAGTCCGCTGCGGCGAATAAAATCCAGATCAACGCAATCCTCATGGGCTCCACGCCTTGGTTCAAGGAAGGCTCGCACGCTTTCCCAATGAACAATCTCGAGGGCTGGTCGGCTTTTGTTTCCACGGTGGCGGATCGCTACAAGGGCCAGGTCCACCATTGGGAGGTGTGGAATGAGGGCAACGGCGGGTTCAACGATGGAAAGCACACGACCACGGACTACGCGCAACTCGCGGCGGCGACGTACACTGCGGCGAAGAAAGCCGACCCGAAGGCGCAGGTGGGCCTGACGGTTGCGAGTTACGATGCGCCGTATCTCCGCCAGGCGATGCTCGCCCAGGCCAAGGCGGGAAAGGCGAATCACTTCGATTTCCTCTGCATTCACCCGTATGAACTCGCCGATGGAGTGGGGGAGGGCGACGGGGAGATTCCCTATCTCTGGATGACGCGGACGCTGCGCGGTGTGTTGAAGGAAGCCGCGCCCGAGCGCGCCGATGCTGAAATCTGGATTTCGGAAGTGGGCCGCCGAATTGAAAAACGGAACGGGAAGTCCGTCACGGATGCGGACGCCGCAAAGGCGGTGGTGAAGCTTTACACCATGGCGATTGCGCAGGGAATCAAGCGCACGCAGTGGTTCGAGGCGCAGGACCCCGCGGGCGAGGAACCAGGCTTTGGATTGCTCGCGCGCGATGGCGCTCCGCGTGCCTCCTACCATGCGCTGAAGACGCTCTCCGCGCGGCTCGGCGCGGCTCCGAAAACCATCGGCTGGCAGGCCCTCGGTGAAAAGGGGAGCGGCTACGGATTCGTCTTTGAAGGCACCTCGGGCGCCGTTCTCGTGGCGTGGATGCCGGGTGGAGCCAAGGGCGAGATGACGTTCGCGAGCGATGTGGAAGTAATCGATTGGAAGGCAAACACGGGTTCGAAACTGAAGGCTGGGAAGCCGCTGAGTCTTACCGATGCGCCCGTGCTGGTGCAGGGAGTACCTGCTGAAATAGTGGCGCAGGCCAGGGCAAACGCGGCGAAGCACTTTCCGTGGGGCGGCGATTATTCCGCGGAGAAAGCGGTGAGTCTGGATTTTGAAAAGCCAGACGGAAAGAAGGGCGTTTTCCAAGTCGGCAGCCGCTCCCTTCCCGAATACATGTTTCCCGATACATCGAAGGGGATTCAGATTAAGGCAAACCAATCGGTGTCATTCTTTGTCCATCCCTCCTTTGCGAATATCCAGACCAAGGAATACTACGTGCGCATCACCGTGCGCCGAATCGTGCCGGGCAGTGTGGGGATGAACCTCAACTACGAAGTCGCAGACAGCCAGGGCAGGGCGGCGTACAAGAACCGGGGAATCTGGTTTGGCCTTACCGATAGCGCCGACTGGCAGACGCATACCTGGCATGTGACAGATGCGTGCTTCTCCAAGATGTGGGGCTACGACTTCAGCTTACGACCCGAAAAGTCCGTGCCCTTCGCCATCGGCAAGGTCGAGGTGAGCACGGTGCCCTTTTAGGAGAAACGGACATTATTGTTCGGTGCAAAAGGTAGTGCTAGGAAAATGCGATATACCGGATTGTAGTCCGGTATTATGTCAATTTCCTCTCGTGCCAGACCTTCAGCTGCCGCTCCTCTGAAAGAGCGTGACCGGACACTTCCTGTGTTTTGCGGAGAAGCGTCTTCGCAAATGAAACAAAGGTCAGCAAATGCAATCTAGCGCAAAGGGACGGATGGGGTTGATTGCACGACTACCCACGTCTCCCGTTTTTCAAGTTTCACTCCGCATGATTTTTCGCACCTCAGTTCTGCTCCTCTCCGTACCGCTGACCCTGACTGCGGTGGAGAGGGTTGGGTTCAACCGGGATGTCCGCCCCATCCTTTCGGACAAATGCTTTCACTGCCATGGGCCGGATGAGAAGGAGCGCAAGGGCGGGTTGCGGCTGGATTCCCGCGACGCCGCGCTGAAGGGCGGGGACTCGGGCCCCGCGTTCGCAGTGGGCAAGCCGGAGAAGAGTGATTTGATTGCGCGCGTGACCTCGGGGGATACCGATGAGGTGATGCCGCCACCTAAATTGCACAAGCCGGTGAGTGCAAAGGAAGTGGAGGTGTTGAAACGCTGGATCGCCGAGGGCGCGGAGTATGAGGGGCATTGGGCATTCATCAAACCGGTGCGGCCGGTGGTTCCAGTGAATGCGGCAAATCCCATCGATGGATTCATTGCCGGACGGCTCACCTCGCAGGGATTGAAGCCCTCGCCAGAGGCCTCCCGGGAAACGCTGATCCGCCGCGCCGCGCTGGATCTCACAGGTCTACCTCCCACGCCGGAGGAGGTCGGCGCATTTGTGAAGGATGCGGCACCTGGCGCCTTCGAGCGGGTGGTGGACCGGCTTCTGGCGTCGCCCCGCTATGGCGAACACATGGCCGCGCGCTGGCTGGACATGGCCAGGTATGCGGACAGTAATGGATTTCAAAGCGATACCTCGCGGCAGATGTGGCACTGGCGCGACTGGCTTATCGGTGCACTGAATCGGAACCTTCCGTTTGATCGATTCACCATCGAGCAGCTTGCGGGCGATATGATTCCGAATGCGGCGAAGGAACAGATCGTCGCGACCGGTTTCAACCGCAACCACCGGCTGAATGGCGAGGGTGGGCGCATCGTGGAGGAGTGGTTTGCCGAAACGGTGATCGATCGGGTGGAGACCACGGGCCAGACTTGGATGGCGCTCACGTTCAATTGCTGCCGCTGCCATGATCACAAGTACGACCCGATCTCGCAGAAGGAGTTTTTCCAATTCTTTGCGTACTTCAATTCGGTGGACGAAAAAGGGGTCATGGACGAGTTCGGTGGTGCTGCGGGCTCCCGGCAGGGCGGTAATTCCAAGCCGGTGCTCGATCTGCCCACCCCTGAACAAGAGGTCTCTATTGCCAGGGTGAATGCCGCGCTCAAGGCCACGGATGCGAAAGTGGCCGAGCTCAGGAAGTCTGCCCCCCAGCGTATGGCCGCGTGGGAAGCGGCACTGGCAAAGGAACTGGCGAGTCAGGCCCCCGCGTGGGTGCCGTTCAAGGATGAACAGGTGAAGAGCGAAGGGGGGGCGGTGTTTTCCCGCCTGCCAGACGGCACATGGCTCGCAAGCGGGGCGAATCCCGCGCACGATGTTTACACGATTACCGCACCGATCGCGGCAGGCCAGTTCACAGGACTGCTGCTCGATGCGATGCCCGACCCATCGTTGCCCGTGCAGAGCCTCGGGCGCAATGCCAACGGCAATTACGTGCTGAGCGATGTGGATGCCGAGATTTCCGCGCCGGGCCTCGTGCAACCGCTGGAGGTGCTCTTTACCAGTGCACAGGCGGATTTCGAGCAAAATGGCTGGGCCGTGAAGGGCATCGTGGATGGAAAACCGAAACGCGGAAAAGGTGCGAAGAACAAGACCGGCTGGGCGGTCGACGGACCAACTCGCAAGGAGCCTCGCAAGGCAATGTTCATGGCGGCTGCGCCAGTCACCGTGCCCGCCAATGCCACGATCAAAGTCACCCTCCGCCACGACGCGATTGCCGCGCACAATATCGGGCGCTTCCGGTTGTCCAGCAGTTCGCTGCCTGCGTCCGCGCTGAAGCTCGATGGAACTGCTTTTTCCGATACGGTGCGCAGTGCGCTGATTATGGATGCAACGAAGCGGACGCCCGCACAGAAGAAGGAGCTGGCGAAGCTTTTCGCAGAGAGCGGCGATGCCGTGCTCAAGGCTGCGGAGCGTGAAGCTGCCGTGGCGAAGAAGGAACTGGCCGAGGTGGACAAGCACATCGGGGATACCATGGTGATGCGCGAATTACCCGCGCCCCGCGCCGCGTTCATTCTCGATCGAGGGGAATACGACAAGCCCGGCGAGAAGGTGGGCCGGGGTGTGCCGGCGGCGCTCCCGCCGTTGCCACCCGGCGTTCCGAACAACCGGCTGGGTCTCGCGCAATGGCTGGTTTCCGGTGAACACCCGCTCACCGCGCGTGTGTGGGTGAATCGTGCGTGGGAGCACTTTTTCGGAAGCGGCATCGTGCGCACGACCGACAACCTCGGCTCGCAATCCGAGTGGCCGACGCACCCGGAATTGCTCGACTGGCTTTCCA
>JAYUWZ010000506.1:0-1622 GCA_043753265.1 Verrucomicrobiaceae bacterium | reverse complement strand
GGCCGAAGACCACGAACTGATCTATGAAAACGAAACCGCATTGCAGCAGGCTCAAGCAGTGGGAGCGCAGGGAGGACGGCCACATGCTTCTGGTCGCCCTCACGACGGTTGCGGTGCTCACCGGGATGGTCGGGGTCGCCATGCAGCGCACGCTTTCCGCCACTCGGATCAGTGCGCGCGCCTCATCCTTTGCGGCGGGATCCCGCGCGGTGGACGGAGTCCTCGAGTATGCATTTGGAGTCTGGAAAACGGCGACCGTGCAAAAGGACTCCCCGCTTTCCAAAAGTGTGACGGCCGATAATGCGGTACTGACTGGTGCCGGCCCGGTGATTCCAGACTTTACTTATGTGAGTCCCCTCAAGATTGAGCCGGTGGATGGTTTTGGCAGCCCTGTTTCCACACCAGTGCCGGCCGTGGTATACCTGTCAGGGTATCCAGGGTGGAGCGGCTACTCATACAACTACATGGCAAGTGTGCAATTGCAGGCAGACAGCGGATTGTCGAGCACTCGACCTGCGCCCACCGGGGCCAAGCGGTTGTTCCAATACATCGAGGTGCCGCTTTTCCAAGCGATGTACTTTTTCGAGCACGACCTTGAGATTTACCGGCCCGCGCCCATGATCGTGGCGGGCCTTGTGCATTCCAATTCGCGGCTGTTGCTGAGCGGCATGGCTGATACCTCGAGCGTGGACATCCAGTTCACCGGCTTTCTTTCCTATGCGGGTGGAAGCGGGAGTGTCGCTGGCTACTCCACGACGGAGCCTCCCATCGGTGGACCCGCCTGGGCCGGCTTCTCGGTGGCTTCGGCCCCCGGTTATATGGAGGCTCCGACCTACTCAGCCGGCGGCGCATCCCAACAACTATCACAGGTGGAACGCTATGAGCCCATGGGCACGCAGCCAGCCTCAGTGCTGAATTCCACGGACTCGAATCCGAATAACGACTCCTTCGCGGAGATTATCGAGCCGCCCGTGGCAGGTTTCTCCGATCCTCCCGAGATCGCCCGGCGACGGATGTATAACAAGGCGGGGATTGTGATAGCTATCAGCGGAACAGCCGTGACTATCACAGCCCAGAATGGGACCACCCTGAGCGCGGCGCAGGTTACGAGTCTGCAGGCTGCGTTCACGGGAAAAAATACGATCTACGATCAGCGCGAGGGCAAGAACGTGGATATTGCCAATATCAATATGTCCGCGGTCACCACGGTTTTGAACAGCGCGAATGGATTCAATGGCGTGCTCTACATCAACGAGACAACTCCCGTTACGGGCGGCGATCCCGAGCCGAAGACGGTGCGAATCAAAAACGGAGGAATCCTGCCCAATAGCGGCCTGACCATCGCAACCCAGAACCCGCTCTACATCCAGGGCGATTATAACACCGGAACCACGACCAATCCAAACTCGGTGCCCGCCAACTCGACCGGCAATCCCAGCAACACCTCCAGTCCCGTGGTGCCAGGCTACACGAGGAAACCTGCGGCGGTGATGGCCGATGCGGTGATGCTGCTTTCGAACAACTGGAGCGATTCGAACGCGTCGTCCTCACTAAGCTACCGGGTGGCCACCAATACCACCTACAACATGGCGATTCTTGCGGGATTCATCCCTTCCGGCTAC
>JAYUWZ010000505.1:0-3780 GCA_043753265.1 Verrucomicrobiaceae bacterium | reverse complement strand
GGCGTAGTTTTTGGGGCATGACCGCAGCCCGCAGACGCAAGCCCCCAAGCCACTCCTTCCCTGTATGTCTTCGCGCCCTTCTGTCGCCTTGGGCCCTTCGCACCCTTCGCGGTTAATGAAGGGCGTTATTTGCTCAGGCCGTGAATTGCAGCTCGGCCAGTTTGCGGTAGGCGCCGTTCTCGCGCTGCATCAGTTCATCGTGCGTGCCGGCCTCGGTGATTTCTCCGTTTTGCAGCACGAAGATGCGGTCGCACTTACGCACGGTGGCGAGGCGGTGGGCGATGACGAGTGCCGTGCGTCCGGAGAGCAGGGTGTCGAGCGCCTGCTGGATGAGCGCCTCGCTCTCGCTATCAAGCGAGCTGGTGGCCTCGTCGAGCAGCAGGAGGCCGGGATTGCGCAGGAAGGCGCGCGCGATGGCGATGCGCTGGCGCTGGCCGCCGCTGAGCTTTACCCCGCGTTCGCCCACGAGGGTATCGTATTTCTCGGGGAAGCGCTCGATGAACTCCGCGCAGTTTGCGCGCATCGCCGCGTCGCGGATCTCGTCGTCCGCCGCGCCGGGGCGGCCGTATGCGATGTTTTCGCGGATGCTGCCGCCAAAGAGCAGCACCTCCTGCGGCACGATGGCCATGCGCGCGCGTACCGCGGCGAGGTCCATGGTTTGCAGATTGGTGCCATCGAGCAGGATGCCGCCGCTGTCCGCATCGTAAAAGCGCAGCAGCAGCGAAACGATGGTGCTTTTTCCCGCACCGCTCGGCCCCACCAGGGCGATGCGTTCACCGGGCCGCGCGTGAAAGGACACGCCGCGCAGCACCGGCAAATCGGAGCGCGAAGGATAGCGGAAATGCACGTTTTCGAATGCGATTGCGGGTGCGGTGGATATCTCGGCAGCCGTGGCGGATTGCCCGCCTGTGGGCTCCTCGGCGGACTCCATCAACTCGCGCACGCGCTGCGAGGCGCCCGAGCTTTTCTGCACCGAGGCGATGACCTCCGCGATGCTGCTGACGCCGCCGCCGATGAAGAGGGTGTAGAGCGTGAATTTCGTGAGCTCGCCGTGCGTGAGTTCGCCAGCCTTCATGAGGTGCGCGCCGTACCAGAGCACGAGCACGATGGCGCCAAAGATGGCGAAGATGATGAAGGCAATCAGCGCCGCGCGATACTTCGCCCCGCGCAGCACCTGCGTGAGGTACTGGGTCAGCGCGGAGTCGTAGCGCTTGCGCTCGAAGGGCTCATTGCCAAAGGCTTTCACGTTGGAGATGCCCTGTAGCGTCTCCTCCGCGATGGTCGCGGAGGCCGCTAGCGAATCCTGCGCGGCGCGCCAGATCTTGCGCACGCTGCGCCCGAAGAGCACGGCCAGCGCGATGAACACCGGGAAGGACGCGAGCATGAGCCCGGCGAGCCGTCCCGAGGTGAGAAAGATGGCCACGATGCCGCCAAAAAGCAGCATTCCTTGGCGGATGGCCTGCGGGATGGCGGCGCAGTAGAAATCCTCCAGTTGCGCCATGTCGCTGCCGAGCCGGCTGGTGAGCTCGCCCACGCGGTGCTCGCCGTGAAATTTCATGGGCTGCCCGATGAGCTTGCCGTAGAGCCGCTGGCGCAGGCCCGTGACCGCACGCTGGCCCACACTGTGAAAAGTCGCACTGGAGAAAAATGTGAGCACCGCCTGGAAGGCCAGCGTGCAGCCGAGAATCAGCGCCGCATCATCGATGCTCGGCGTCCACGATCCTGGCAGAGGCACCTTGATGCTTGGCACCGCAGCATCCACCAAATGGCCGATGAGCCACGGGAACGCGAGGCCGAAGACCATCGAGAGCATCTGCGCGGCAACCGCGAGGCGGAAGAGCCCCAGCCAGGGCCGGATTGTTTGCAGAAAGTAGCTTGTCGAAATTTTGGAATCCATGAATCAAGGCCATCAAAGCGGAATGGACACGGGGTGGGAAGAGGGACGAATGGCGATGGCAACCCCTCCCCACACCTGATAGTCTCCAAACGATACGCTCATTTTCAAAATATGGACTCTTGTTCCCACAGTAAATTCGCTCCGTGCGTGATTGGTATTACCGGGATGGCTTGCTATTTCCTTTCGGGAAGAGGGCTCACGGGATCACTCATTCTGAAGGTACAAGTGGCCGACCTGCTCCGCGCAGCATCGGTTTTCTCCATGGTGCTCGCTTCAGTGTGGCTCTTCATAGCGGCCGTGATACGCTGTGTTACAGATTCTCGTGTCACCACGGAAACCGTGGATGCCAACCAGAAAGAACTGAACCAGCGCCCGCCTAAATCGTAGGAACGAAAGTCACGCGCCGCACACAATCGCTGGACAATTCGTCATTCGTCATTCGTCATTCTCCCCCATGTCCCGCATCGCCTTGCTATCCGAAACCGTCGCCTGTCAGGTGGCGGCTGGCGAGGTGGTGGAGCGGCCGGCGAGCGTGGTGAAGGAACTGGTGGAAAACTCCATCGACGCCGACTCCACGCGCATCGAGGTGCTCATTCGCAAGGGTGGAAATTCCTCCATCCGCATCGTGGATAATGGATTTGGCATGGACCGCGACGACGCGCTGCTGTGCCTGGAGCGGCATGCCACGAGCAAGATTCGCACGGGCGATGACCTCATGGCAATTCACACGCTGGGCTTTCGCGGCGAGGCGCTCCCGAGCATCGCGAGCGTGTCGCGCTTTCGCCTGGCCACCCGCGAGCGCGGCGCGCTGGCGGGCACCGAGGTGGTGGTGAATGGCGGCAAGATCGAAAGCGTGCGCGACTGCGGCGAGCCCGAGGGCACGCAAATCGAGGTGCGCTCGCTGTTTTACAATCTGCCTGCGCGCCGGAAATTTCTCCGCACGGAAAACACCGAGGCCAGCCATGTGGAACACGTGCTGCACCTCCAGGCCGCGGGGCACCCGCATGTGGGCTTCACGTTTTTAAACGACGAGCGCCTCGTGTACCAGCTCCCGCCCGGCCAGAGCCTGAAGGAGCGCATCCGCGACCTCTGCGGGCCTGCGCTGGTGGCGGAGTTGCTAGAGGTGCCGGACGAGGAAATCTCCGGCCTGCGCGTGCGCGGCTTTGTGGGCAAGGCCGGCGTGAGCCGCTCCACGCGCCAGCAGCAGATTGTGTTTCTCAATGGCCGCCCCGTGGAGAATCCCGCGCTGAACTACGCGCTGCGCGACGGCTACCACACGGCGCTGATGAAGGGCCAGCACCCCGTCACCTTCCTCTTCATCGACCTCGATCCCGCCGCCGTGGATGTGAACGTGCACCCCGCCAAGCGCGAGGTGCGCTTTCGCGATCCCATGTTTGTGCGCGAGGTGCTGGTGGACATCATCCGCCGCACGCTGGAAACCGATCGCGCCTCGTGGACGCGCACCTTTGCCGCGCCGCGTCCAGGGCTCACTGCGGCGGCGGTCGATCACACGCTGCCGCTCATCCCCATGGAGCAGCAGACCGCGCTGCGCAGGGACTGGGCAGAGCTGCCGCGCCAGCCGCAACGCATGGAAACAGCGCCCGCTGCGATCGCGCCACCGTCCATTCCGCAAGCCACGCCGGAGCAGCCCCCCGTGTCCCGCTTCGTGCCCGCCGCGGAGACGGCGAACCCTTTTGATTCCGCGCCTGCTGCGGTTCCGCCCATGGCACCAGTCATGCCCGTTTCGCCTGCGCAGCCATTGCCATCGCCCGAGATCGCGCCCCCACGCCCGGCCGCACCCGCGCAGGGCATGCCTGCGGCCTCGCAGCCCTCGGCAGCCCAGCAGTTCCGCATCCTCGGCATTTTGGGGAATCTCTACATAA
>JAYUWZ010000504.1:0-7963 GCA_043753265.1 Verrucomicrobiaceae bacterium | reverse complement strand
CCGACGTAGCCCATCGAGGAGAGGCTCTTGATGAGTGCGCCGACGAGCAGTTGCAGCTTGGGCAGGGCGGTGATGAGCCGCAGCAGCCGCAGCACGCGGGCGAGTCGCAGGACGGCGGCGAAAGGACCACCAATCAGTAGCAGACAGACCACCACGATGGTGAAATCGAAGACGTTCCAGCCGTCGCGGAAGTAGTCGAGAGGCCGCCGCCCGCGGGCGATGAGCTTTAGGACGATTTCGATGACGAAGATGCCGAGCACCGTCACGTCCAGCAGACGCAGGAGGCCCGCGTGCTGCGCGACCAAGGCGGCATTGGTCTCCACGCCGGCCAGCACTCCCGCGCCGAGGATGACGGCGATGATAAAGCCACGGAACAGGCGCGACTCCACGATTTGTTCCGCGCGTGCGGTCATGGGCGGCGCGTTCAACTCAAGTGGGTAGGCTTGAGTGCGGCCCACTCGATGCGGTGATGGTCGCAGTGCGTGGCGAAGCTGTCGTCGTGACGGCTGAGCACACTTTCCGCGACAGCGGCATCATCGAGGTATCCCGCTCCGGCCTTCGCGTCCGGCACGAGGTCTTCCCCTTTGGCTGCATAGAGCAGGGCAAAGACGGTTTCGCGGCGCACCTTTTCCGGCAGGTCCGGCGGATCGGCCAAGTAGAAGCTGAGCAGGAATGCCAACTGGCACGCTAGCTGTGGCTGCCCGTCCTTGATGGACGCGTTCTTGGTCCTCACGTCGGGCAGATTATGCTGAAGGCTGGCCGATCTCCCCCTGCGAGAGCAGACATGCGCCATGCTCGACGTAGGAACCGAGAACGAGGCCCTCGGGCGCGACGCAGTTTTTGTAGGCGCCGAGTCTCGGGTCTTTTTCATGTGATTTTGATTTTGTGCGTTGTGAGTGGTTCGGTCGGAACATGGGCGGTCAAAAGTCGAAGATTTCACCGAGGAAACTTTTCTTTTTCTTCCGTCGGGGATCGTAGTTCCCGTCGTGTCCGCGGTGCCGGTAATCGTCATCATCATCGTCATCGCGCCGGTAGTCTCGCTGCGGAGGAACCACAGCGGTGGGGATGCCGGGTGCAGCTCCGGCTTGTGGCGCGCTGGTAACGCCGGCGCGCTCGATGATTTTGTCAAGTTCTCCACGGTCCAGCCAGACGCCGCGGCATTGCGGGCAGTAGTCTATTTCGACTCACTGGCGGTCGGACATGGTGAGGGTGACGTTGCATTTTGGGCAGTTCATATTGGTGTTGTTGATGGGTTGGGGCGTGATTGGTTGTGTGGTTGGTGAATCAAGCGTCGGCAGGCGGTCCCACAGACGTGGGAGAAGTCGGTTTGTTCGCAGCGACTTTCGGCCGGACGAGCGAGGCGATGATGGATGAGGCGAGAATCACGACGATGACGGCCAGGGACACGTGAGTGTTGATTGCCCATGTCGTGTGTCCGAGCAGCATCTTCACGCCGACGAACGTCAGCACAAGGCCGAGGCCGATCTTGAGGAAATGGAATTTGTCCATCACCCCCGCGAGCGCAAAGTAGAGCGATCGCAGGCCGAGAATAGCGAAGACGTTCGAGGTATAGACGATGAACGGATCTTTCGTGATCGCGAAGATCGCGGGGATGGAATCGACAGCGAAGATGAGGTCGGAAAACTCGACCAGCAACAGCACCACAAAGAGGGGCGTGGCCATCCGGACGCCGTTCTCCCGTACGAAAAACTTGTTGCCTCGATAGTCGTTCGTGACTGGCATGAGCTTCTTAAACCAGCGTACCAGCGGATTGCGCTCAGGGTGAATCTCCTCCTGGCGCTTCACGATCATCTTGATCCCAGTGAGGATAAGAAACGCGCCGAATACGTAGATGATCCATGCGAATCGCTCGATGAGCGCAGCGCCCAGGAGAATCATGATCGCGCGCATGACCAGCGCTCCGATGATGCCCCAGAAAAGCACCCGGTGCTGGTGGATGGGCGGAACGGCGAAGTAGGAGAAGAGCAGCGCGAAGACGAACACGTTGTCCACGCTGAGCGACTTCTCGATGACGTAGCCGGTGAAGAACTCGAGGCCCTTCGCGTCGCCCAGATAGTGGGCGATGCCGAGGTTGAAGAGCATGGCGAGCGCGACCCAGACGACGGTCCACGCTATCGATTCCTTGACGGTCACGATGTGCGCCTTCCGGTGGAATACTCCGAGGTCCAGCGCGAGCATCGCGAGGACGAAGATGTTGAAGCCGATCCAGAGCCAGAGGTTGTTTTCAGTCATGTAGAGCGAGATGAGCGGATAGGTTGAGTTCAGCGTCCTGCCGCGCGCCTCTCGCTGGGCTGCTGCGCCGCAGGTTCCTGCAGATTCCCACGCACTCTGCGGCTGCGGTTGGCTCCGCGGTCCTGAATCTTATCGTGCAACTCAGCGACTGCTTTGGCTAGGGCAGCGCGGAGTGTGTGATCGACTGCATCGGCGTTGAAGTCCGGGCCAGGCGTGACCAGGTGCATTGCCACGCGGAACGGCGGGCTGGCCTCCCGGCGATGCTCCAGCGTGACGAAGGCTTCGTCAATCTGGCGGATCTTGCTGAAAGCATGGAGCTGCTGCTCCAGGTGCGCGCTAAAGGAATCGGAGGATTGGTGGTTGAGATGTTTGACAATGGTTTTCATTCGAGTGCCATCTTCCACGACGCCTCTTTGTTTGCATAATACGCAAAGTCGAAACTACGTTTCGCATTAATGGAAACGTCGTCTGCACCAGAATGGTTAAACTATCACCACCTGCGTTACTTCTATACGGTCGCGAAGGAAGGCAGCCTGCGCCTTGCGGAGGAAAAGCTGCGCATCTCGCAGTCTTCCATCTGCG
This sequence comes from Verrucomicrobiaceae bacterium, assembly GCA_043753265.1. Classification (GTDB taxonomy): domain Bacteria; phylum Verrucomicrobiota; class Verrucomicrobiia; order Chthoniobacterales; family Chthoniobacteraceae; genus SXWH01. The sequence goes on along the minus strand of JAYUWZ010000504.1, from coordinate 5,128 downwards.
CGCAGATTCAGCTCTTGGAATCCGCGCTCGGCGAAGACCTATTTCGACTCAATGCTCGTTCACTCGTGCTCACCGAGTTCGGACATCTCATCATGGGATACGCCGAGGAGATTTTCAGCCTCGGCCGGGAGTTGCTCGGCGCCCGCAAGCAATTCCCCGGCGTGCGCTGGCTGCGGCTGCAGGTGGGCATTGTCGATTCTTTCCCGAAGTTGACCAGCTTCGACATCTTGCGCCCGATCTTGACTCAGCACCCGCCGATCCAGGTGACCTGTCATGAAGGCAAGCTGGGTGACCTGCTCGCCCAACTCGCCACGCATCGTGTGGATGTCGTGCTTGCCGACGAACCCGCCTCTCCGGGTTTGAAGTTCAAGACCTTCAACCACCCGCTGGGAGCCAGTGGCATCACTTTTTGCGCCGCGCCCGCGCTCGCCCGCACGCTGAAAGGCCGCTTCCCCCGCAACCTCCACGGCGCCCCGGCGCTGCTCGGAACGCAGAACACCACGCTGCGTCGCGACCTGGAGAAATGGTTTCGTAGCGAAGGGATCGAACCGCGTGTGGTCGGGGAGTTTGAGGACGGCGCCCTGGCGAAGATTGTAGCCACCGAAGGGCTCGGCTTTATTCACGTCCCGAGCGTGGTCGCTGCGGAAGCGGTGGAGCGCTACGGCTTCGAGGTGCTCGGACGGACGACAAAGTGCCAGATGCAGTTCTACGCTATCACAGCCGAACGCCGAATCGATCATCCCGCCGTGCGTGCGATCACCGCTAGAACCCTTGGAAAGCGTGAGCCGCGCACGTCGCGGGCGCGGTGAATGCCTGGGCTTGAGAATTCGTATAATGCGAATGGTTCGCTCGGAATTGCGTAATATCTGCATACGCCGCACGGGGTATTCTCCGCCCACATCCCACCTCATGCCTGCATCCACCACATCCATCCACGAAACTGAGTTGATGAACTATATCCAGAATGGCGCCACTCGCTTGACGCCGCGGCAGGCCCGGCAACTTGTCACCAACGAATTCGCTGAAGTCACCCAGTTTCATCGGGCGGAGTTCAATGTTATGCCGGACGTAGCGTGACCCATGGACGCCGCGCTTCTGCTCGCCAATCTGGCCAACCCTCCCGTCCTCTTTTTCTTCCTCGGAATGCTAGCAGCGTGGCTGCGGTCGGATCTGGAAATCCCTCAGCCCGTTCCCAAAGTCCTCGCGATTTACCTGCTCTTTGCCATCGGCTTTAAAGGTGGCGTGGAACTGCATCGGAGCGGGTTCGACAGCCACGTCATCACCGTCCTCAGCGTGGCGCTGCTTGCAGCCGTGGCCGTGCCGCTTTGGACATTCTTCGCACTGCGTGGGCGTCTTGGCGTTCCAAATGCCGCCGCCATCGCGGCGACCTACGGTTCAGTCAGCGCCGTGACCTTCATCGCCGCCACCTCACTCCTGAACCATCTTGGCATCGCATTCAGTGGGTGGATGGTCGCCGCGATGGCGCTCATGGAATCGCCCGCAATCGTCGTCGGGGTCGTCCTGGCGCGGCGGTTCGGAGAGGGTACGGGCCATACCTTCGAGTGGCGCGAACTCTTGCGGGAAGCGTTCTTCAACGGCTCCGTCTTCGTGCTCATGGGCAGCCTCGTTATCGGCGCGGTCACCGGCGAAAGCGGCGAGAAATCCCTCGCGCCCTTCACGAGCGGCATCTTCAAAGGTGTGCTTTGCCTGTTCCTCCTCGATATGGGCTTGGTTAGCGCCCGTCGTCTCGCGGCAAGCCGCGAGATCGGTCTCTTCCATATCGGCTTCGCCATCCTCGCGCCCCTGGCCCACGCCGCGCTCGGCATCGGCCTGGCTCGTTTGCTCGGTCTCGAGGCTGGAGATGCGTTCCTCTTCGCAATCCTCTGCGCCAGCGCTTCCTATATTGCCGTGCCCGCCGCGATGCGCTTCGCGATCCCGCAGGCCAGTCCCGGCGTCTATGTGCCGATGGCCCTCGCGCTCACATTTCCCTTCAATGTTCTCGTCGGCCTGCCGCTCTATCTCGCCATCATCAACCACCTCTGGAACTAAATGCCATGGAATCCGTCAAACGAATCGAAATCATCATCGACGCCCACGAAATGCGCGAAGTCTGTCGCACGCTCGAAACGCTCGGCGTCAGCGGCTACTCCGTCATCCGCGATGTCACCGGGCGCGGTGACCGCGGCGTGCAGAGCGGCGACGAACTCACCGACGTTTTCAAGAACAGCCTCCTTCTCACTGCCGCACCTCCTGAGTCAGTCGCCGGTATCATCGCCGCCATCCGCCCCATCCTAAAACGCCGCGGCGGCATCTGCCTCGTCTCCGATGCGCAGTGGGTCATCCATTAGTGCAACATCGGGCGGGAATCTGCCAATCGATCGGTTTGGCCCGCTCGCGCGTCATAGGCGCACGGTTTCCACGGAGCAGGGAGCGCGCACGGCCGGCGCTGAAGCGACCGTCCCCAGCGTTTGGGTGGCAGGGTGTTGCAGACCGGAGGCGCCGATGACGGGACAATCCGCCTCCCGGCTTTCCGCCCATTCGACCAACCGGGGCTTCGGCTCGCTATCCACTACGCGGCGTTCGGGGGACGAGGTCGGCAAGTTCGAGTTTGCGATGACCAGCATGCGATCCCGCTGGCGCAGCCAAGCCGTGGAAGGCTTTTCCGAACCATCAATTTGACTGTATAGGGGTATTGCCTGCTGATGGCTGTAAACACTCTGGGGCAAGCGAGGCACTAGCGCCGCCCTAGGTTCCGATTTAAACGGCTTAGCTCTGAGCGGGAGCGAAGCGAGACAGACCACTGCAGGTGGCCGAAGGGCGAGCACAGCGAGTCAACGAGCGTCCCAAGGAAGTTAATTACACCCTCTAGAGCGGAATGTGAACCAAAGTTCCGAAGGAGGAGTTTCATGGGTTGAAAGGAAATCGTCCGGGATCCCCATGCAGGCACCCCTCGTCATCGCTCGCTATTTTTCACTCCTTTTCAATTTCGACCGCACCCAGTTCCAATCACACCCTGCCCAGTCGGCACCCCCCAATTCACGTGCATTCTCCGAGCATTGTGGTAAGATTCCACCATGGGCGGTAAACAGAAGATGGAAAAACAAAGGCAAGGCAGGACACTCGCCACAAATCCCGCCGTGGAACATGTGGAACAAACGTGGAGGGCCACGCCCACACGCTTTTCGCGCAAAATGCGCAATAACTGCGAAAACCCCCACCACCGCCACGACCACGACCACCTGCACCATCCCGTCGCCGTTATCGCCGATAATCCGCCCGCTCCCCACAACCCACAGCAACCAAGCTATTTCCAGATCCCGATTATCGGCGACGCTCCATCGCACATATTCCCCGCACAGCCTGAAAATCAACTTAGCCCCGACTACCGCAACAACTGTAACAACCCCCATCACCCCCACCGAAACCAACACCCCGAACCATCGATCGCCGTTATCGCCGATAATCCCAAATCCCTTGCCACCACCCTCAATCCGCCCCCGGATTTACTTTCCCAGCAAAAGAACGCTTGCTGCATCCCCCTACTCTGAGTTGATTTATGTTTCCGCATCCGCGGGCTCCAATTCGATCCGATGAAAATCAAAGCTATTGTCACTGCCGCCACTCTTTCCGTGCTCTCACCAGTCTTCGCGGGTGAGCCACCGAAGACCATTGATGTGAGCAAGCTCCCGGAGCAGAGCCGCATGGTCGATGACGTCATCGTCCCCGTTCCCAGCGAAATTTTTGGAGTGCTCGACAAACTCGGCAACCCTAACTGGAATACCCATCAGCGCCCCATCAAGGGCGTGGCCAAGCCTTTCGGCGAGCAAGCCCAGCAGGCACTCTATCTCGGCACCGTTATCGCCGAGGGCTTTATTGCGGTGGAGGCTCAAGATGCCGAAGAGGTTAAGAATATCGGCAACAGCGTGCTCTCCCTGAGTGCAGGACTTGGAATCCGAGGGGCCGTGGTGAAGCGTGCAAACGCAATCATTGCAGCTGCAAACAACAAGGACTGGCCGCAAGTACGACGTGAACTCGATGGGGCTCTGAGCGAGGTGAAGGACGCTCTTGTGAAACTCAACAGCCCGGAACTCGCAAACCTCATCTCTCTTGGCGGCTGGGTGCGTGGCACGGAAGCCCTTTGCGAAGTAGTCGCCAAAGACTTCTCCAAGGACGGGGCGGATTTGTTGCACCAACCCGCGCTCCTCAACCATTTCCAAGGAAAGCTCAACGGGCTAAAGCCCCGCGTGAAAAAGCATCCGCTGGTGCCCAAGAGCCTTGCTGCCTTGAAGGATATTGCACCGCTCATTGGCGTTGCCGACGGCTCGGAAATTTCCGAGAAAAGCGTGAAGGAGATCCGCGACATCGCAGCGGGCCTCGTGAAATCCATCCAGACCAATCCTAACAAGTGAAGCGTCTTTTCACCTATCTTCTAGCTGCAGTGTTGACGGTATTCCCGGCGATGGCGTCGGTGGACGACGCTTTGTCTTATTCGCTTGAGGCCGCCCAGCCTTTCGTGAAGGAGGGCTTCACAGTCCGTGAGGACTACTGGGGCGGGGACATGGCTGTAAAGCAGGCCAAGGCCATCACGCACCAACTCTTCAAAGGCAACGAGTACTGGTTCTGGCTCGGCTCCGACGAAAAGAGCGCCAAGGTTACCATCCATGTCTACGACAGCGACGGGAAACTTTGCGATGCCGACTTCAAACAAAAGGGCAACATGGCCATGGCCAAGGTGATTCCCAAGCGGACTGGCACCTACTACCTCATCGTGGAGATTGAGAAATCGCCCAAGGAACGCACCCACTGGGGCATGGCTTACGGGTTCCGTTAAGACTAGATAGAGAGAGGTAAAAAGAGTGGCTACCCAGACGTTCGAATTCGAGAATGCCCGCACGCTCGGGCAGTTGTACATCAACGATCTAAAGAACCTTCACACCGTGGAGGAGACGCTTCAGGTCAAGCTAACCACCCGCGAGGGCTGGATTCGCGCTGACGGCGAGGAAGCTGCTGTGGAGAGGGTGGGGCGCATGTTTCGCCAGCTCGACGAAGCTCGCAAAGCCGGTCTCTCCCTCCGGCGCTATGAATTCACCTACGCCCTGAGGAATGTACAGAATTCCGAGGAGCCGGG
>JAYUWZ010000503.1:0-1623 GCA_043753265.1 Verrucomicrobiaceae bacterium | reverse complement strand
GCCCGCCAGGCCATGATCGATGCGCTCGCGCCCCTCGCAGTGACGCCCGCCCTGAAGGAGGAAGTGGATCGCACGAAGAAGGCGATCGATGAGGAAATCAAGACGGTCTCGGAGATGGAATCCACCCGCCCGCAGCCGCTGAAGATCCCGGAGTCGGTATTGCGCGGAGAGCCGGCGAGTGCTGCCGAGCAGCAAACGCAGCCGAGTCCGCAAAATTGAAGGTTGAGCCCCACCCCGCCGTTTCGCACGGTGCGCCAATGCCTGACCCAATCACCCGCACCGCGGCAGAGCGCGTGCGCGATGCCCGACTCTACGGAATCCTCGACCTCGGCTATGTCGCCGAGGATGCCATTGAGCGCGTTGCCGAGCAAATGTGCGCGGGTGGCGTGGACCTTCTGCAATTGCGAGCCAAGGGACACGATGAGCACGCCATCGAGGAATTCGCAAACCGTATCCAGCCCATCGCCGCTGCAGCGGGTGTTCCGTTCATTCTCAATGACTACCCATACCTCGTGCCCAGCATGGGGGCCGATGGCGCGCATGTGGGGCAGGACGACATGGCGGTGGCCGATGCGCGCTGGCGTGCCGGGCGCGCGCTCGCGGGCGAAGTCCCCCTCCCCATCATCGGCAAAAGTACGCATAGCCTAGGTCAAGCGGTGGCAGCGGCGGCGGAGGGGGCGGACTACATCGGCTTCGGCCCGCTTTACGTCACCGCCACCAAGCCCGGTCGCCCGGCCATCGGCCTGGCGGATGTCGCGAGGGTACACGAGTTGGTCACAATCCCCATTTTTTGCATTGGTGGGGTGAATCTCCAAACGCTGGATGAGGTGATTGCTGCGGGTGCACGGCGGGTGGTGATTGTGAGCGACCTCTTGCGAGCAAATGACATCCCCGCGTATTGCCGGGTGGTAAAGGCCCGGCTGGAAGGAGGACGATCATGAGCGAGCCAACGAACCATCCCCGCGATCCGCTGCATGGGATCAAACTGGAGACCATCGTCACTCAGCTCATGGAGCGTCATGGATGGGAGGCGATGGCAGACCGCATCCCGGTGCGATGTTTTCAGTTCAATCCCTCCATAAAATCGAGCCTTACGTTTCTGCGGAAAACGCCGTGGGCAAGAAAGCGGATCGAAGACTGGTACATTGCCGAGTTACCCGAAGAATAGCCGCAATCAATCACTGTGCGTTGAGCGTTGTTTGGACGTTATCTCTGGACACCGCCCCCCTCCTGCGCTGAATTGCGCCCCCATTTTTTTATGCTCGCAGCAGGTATCGTCGGTCTTCCAAACGTAGGCAAATCCACTCTCTTCAATGCGGTCACCCGCACGAGGAAGGCTCAGGCTGCCAATTATCCATTTTGCACCATCGACCCAAACGTTGGTGTCGTCATCGTGCCCGATCCTCGGCTGGAGGTACTCAGCAAGCTCAGCGGCAGCAAAAAGCTGGTGCCGGCGGCCATCGAGTTTGTGGACATCGCAGGCCTCGTGAAGGGTGCCAGCGGCGGTGAGGGCCTGGGCAACAAGTTCCTGAGCCACATCCGCGAGGTAAATGCCATGGTGCAGGTTGTGCGCTGCTTTGAGGATGGTGACATCGTCCATGTCTCAGGCAGCGTGGATCCAGT
>JAYUWZ010000502.1:0-1623 GCA_043753265.1 Verrucomicrobiaceae bacterium | reverse complement strand
AATGCGGGTGGCACGCTCGTGGGCCTCGGCTCGCTGGGTGCCTTGACGGCCACAACCAGCGGCATCGTGAGCCCGGGTGCGGTGAGCATCGGCTCCTTCAACACTGGGGATGTGCTCATGTTTGATGGCGCGGTGTTCAAGGCGGACCTGCTGTCCACCTCCTCCAGCGACAGACTAAATGTGACCGGCATCGTTTTCCTGTCCGAGACCCCCGGGGCCACGCTGGACCTCGGACTCGCTCCCGCATTCACCGCGCAGTTCAACGACGTCTTCCCGCTGATCCTGAATGATCTCGACGATGCGGTGACAGGCCACTTTGCCAATTTGCTAGAGGGGGGCATCGTGAATGTCGGAAACAACGCCTTCCAGATCACCTACGTCGCAAATCTCGATGCCGGTGCCGTAGGAAACGACGTTGCACTCATCTACACGGTCCCCGAACCAGGGGCCATCGTGATGCTGCTAGGCGGCTTGGGGATGCTCGTGGGTGCCCAGCGCCTGCGCCGCAGGAACCAAGCGTAGGTCGGCGAGCTAAAATGTAGCGCGGACATCCTGTCCGCCTCGCCAGGAATCAGGAATCAGAAATCCGTGGCTGCTGCGAAGTCTCTTCCCTGACTCCTGAATTTTCCGGCAAAAATTCGCGTGCCCTTTGACATCCCGCGGAGGACGCGCTAACGCACCATTGCCGATGAAATCGCTCCCATTCCTTCTCGCCCTCACTGTCACCCTTGGCGCAGCCGACTGGCCACAGTATCGTGGTCCTGCTGGCGATGGCTCCACGCCTGAGAAAATCGCCACCAAGTGGGCCGGCGAGCCCAAGGTGCTCTGGAAGGTGCCGTCGGGCACCGGGTTCAGTTCCTTCGCGGTGGGCGGCGGCAAATGCTTCTCCATCGAAGGCAAGCCCAGCGGCAAGACAGTCGACGAGGTGCTCATCGCTCGCGATGCCGCGACCGGTAAGACACTTTGGGAATCCAGTCTCGGCATGGCGGACTACGGCCACAATGGCGGCAATGCCGGAGTCTCTGGCAACGATGGTGGCGACGGCCCGCGCAGCTCGCCCACCCTTGCGGGAAAACTCGTTATCACCCTCAATACCGACCTCGTGGCAGCCGCGCATGATGCCGCGAGCGGCAAGCTGGTCTGGAAGCGCGACCTGCTCGGTGATCATGGCGGCAAAAACATCATGTGGAAAAACGCCGCCAGCCCGCTGCTGGAGGACGGCTTGATCTACATCGCTGGGGGAGGCGATGGGCAGACTTTCCTGGCGCTCGATCCCGCCACCGGCGCAGTCGTGGCAAAGGCAGGCAGCGACACCATCACCCACGCCACGCCCACCGCCGCGACGATCCATGGCCAGCGCCAGATTATCTTCTTTGTGAAGAGCGGCCTCACCGCCTTCGAGCCCAAGACGCTCAAGCAACTGTGGCACGCGGATTTTCCGTTCAACGTGAGCACGGCCGCAAGCCCCGTCGTGGCGGGTGACGTCGTGTATTGCAGTGCCGGTTACAATGTCGGCGCAGCGGCATTTAAGATTTCCAAGGGCGGCGAATGGAAGGCCGAGCAGATCATGCGCATTCCCGGCGACAAGCAGCTCGCGAATCACTGGAGCACCCCTGTCTTACT
>JAYUWZ010000501.1:0-3782 GCA_043753265.1 Verrucomicrobiaceae bacterium | reverse complement strand
AAAGATTTGCACGGTCCTCGCATGCGTGGCGATTCCTCTCCGCATCGTGCTAAGAAGGCGCGCAAACAAGCGGACGATCGTCGCCACAAAGTAGGCGGGGTTTCCAACCTCGCTTGTGTGTTCGTTGGGGATCGAGCGAGTGAACGGATCCGCACGCAGAGCCTGAAAACAATGGGTGCTCTTTATTTTAACTACCCTTGAATCCTCCATAACCCGCGCTATGCGTGGGGTGTATGAAAACGATCCTCTCCGCACTTGCCTGTGCGCTCGCGGCCACAGTTCCGGCCTTCGCTGAAATCAAGACCGCCATCGTGACCTACAAGGAGGGCGATACGGAATTGGAGGGCTTTGTGGCCTATGACGACGCGGTGAAGGGACCCCGCCCGGGGGTGCTGGTGATTCACGATTGGACCGGCTTGCAAGATTACGCGAAGATGCGCACCAAGCAGCTCGCGGAGCTGGGCTACACGGCGTTTGCGGCGGACATCTATGGAAAGGGTATTCGTCCCACCGATCCGGCGGAGAGCGCCAAGCAGGCAGGCATTTACAAGAAGGACCTGCCTCTTCTGCGGAAACGCGTCACAGCGGGGCTTGAACAGCTCAAGGCCCAGCCCGGTGTGGATGGAAAAAAGCTCGCTGCGATCGGCTACTGTTTCGGCGGCACCACGGTGCTCGAGCTCGCGCGCAGCGGCGCAAATGTGCAAGGGGTGGTGAGTTTCCACGGCGGCTTGGGCACCACGATGCCAGCGGAGGCGGGGAAAATCCCGGCGAAGGTTCTCGTGTGCCATGGTGCCGATGATCCATTCGTGAAGCCTGCCGAGGTGGATGGGTTCAAGGCGGAGATGAAGCAGGCCGATGCGAAGATGGAATTCATCTCCTATCCCGGCGCAGTGCACAGTTTCACGAGGGCCACGGCGGGGAATGATCCGAGCAAGGGCAACGCCTACAACGAGGCTGCGGACAAGGCGTCATGGGCGGCGATGAAGGAGTTCTTTGCGGGGATTTTCAAGTAGCTGTAGCGCTGGAAAGTGCACGTTCTCGGCACCTCATCCAGGGCGGTCCGATGATGTGGACATACCCTCTCTTTACGATGTCATCCTGATGGAGCTTTGAGCGACTGATTCGAGCGGAGCGAGAAAGCCTGACGAAGTCAGCCCGCAGGGCGAGCGCAGCGAGGCAACGATCCCGTGGAACTTCATGGTGTTCCCAATGCCTTTGAATTTGGACGGGATCTTTCAGTCGCTGAAAGCTCCTTCAAGATGACAGTAGTTTGGGTGGATTAAACACCTGGCACTAAAACATCTGCGCGGTGAATTCGCGGCTGTCGAAAAATGCGAAGTCCTCGGCTTTTTCTCCCGTGCCTACGAAGCGGGTGGGGATGCCGAGTTCGTTTTGGATGGCGACGATCACGCCGCCTTTCCCTGAGCCATCGAGCTTGGTGCAGATGATCCCCGTGAGCGGCGTGGCTGCGTGGAATTCGCGTGCCTGGTTGAGCGCGTTGGCGCCGGTGGTGGCATCGACGACGAGCAGGGTCTCGTGTGGCGCGGCCGCGTCGCCCTTTTGGAGCACGCGATTCACCTTGCCGAGCTCGGCCATGAGGTTGTGTTTCGTGTGCAGGCGCCCGGCGGTGTCGCAGAGCACAAACTCGATATTGTCGGCCTCTGCCTTGCGATACGCATCAAGGCACAGCGCGGCGGGGTCGGCGTTGTACTGGCCTTTCACGATCGGCACGCCGAGGCGGTCGGACCAGATGCTGAGCTGCTCGATGGCTGCGGCGCGAAAGGTATCGGCTGCCGCGAAGATGATGCTGTGGCCGCGCTTTTTTAGCAGCGCGCCGAGCTTGGCGGTGCTGGTGGTTTTGCCGGTGCCATTGACTCCCACGATGAGCAGCACCTTGGGCTTTGAGGGGAGGGGGCGCAGCGTCCACTGATCGCGCGGGAGAATCTTCACGATCTCCTCGCGGCAGACTTCCATCACCTTGTCGGCAGTGGGCTGGTCCTTGCGTTCCTGAAGAGTCTTCATGATGCGCATGGTCATGGACATGCCGAGGTCCGCGCGAATGAGCGCCTCTTCCAGCTCATCCCAGTCCACCGGTTTTCCGGTGAGTTTGTTCCACAGGTTTTTGAGAAATCCGAATGCCATGCCTTCAGTTCCTTCCGGGGCGGCGGGTGACCGCATCCCGCAGCGGGCGTGTCAGCTCGGTCTTGATCTGGTCAAGCACGCCATTCACGAAGCCGCCGCTGTCTTCGCCTCCGTATTTCTTCGCGGCCTCAATGGCCTCATTGATCGCGACGACGGGCGGTGTCTCCATGCAGTGAAACATCTCATACACGGCGAGGCGGAGAATGTTTCGATCCACGACGTTGAGGCGCTCCAGCTTGAAGTTTTGCAGGAAGCGGTTGAGGCGGTCATCAAGCTCGGCGATGTGCCGGTTTACGCCATTGATCAACTCCTCGGCAAAGGCGCGCACCTTGTCGGATGCCTCCCGCAATGCCCAGAAATCGGTGCGCAAATCCGCGGCCCTGTCGCCATGGATGTCTAGTTGATGAAGATACTGAATGGCCGCCTCGCGGCCCTCGCGTCGTTTACTCATGAAAGGTTGGAAAAAGAGATCATTCGCCCGTGCGCAATTCGTCGAGCATCCAGATCATACGGACGGCCGCCCTTGCGGCTTCGGTGCCCCGGTTCAGAGGTGCCCCGGGCGTGCAGCGGTCCCGGGCTTGGTCTTCGGTTTGCACCACCAGAACCTCGTGGAGGATAGGTACTTTGTATTTGAGGGAAAGGTCGAGAAGGGAATTGGTCACAGCACCGGCGATGAGGTCGGCATGGCGGGTCTGCCCCTCCCAAATGACGCCAAAGGCAAAGATCGCATCGACCTCGCGCTGGATGCCAACGGTCTGGACGGCCAGGGGGATTTCGAAGGAGCCCGGGACGCGCACGAGCTGGATCTCAGAGCCGGGGGCGAGCACGGCCAGTTCCTCGACGGCCCCACTGACCATGCCATCGACGAATTCGGAATTATAGCGGCTTGCGACGATGGCGAAGCGTCTTGGTGACTCAAGTGGATCGGGCCTTTCTGGTAGTAGTGAGGACATAAAAAGCGGGCCGGACGGTAGCGTGCTGCGCGTGCGTGGCAAGGGGAGTTCAACGGCCCATCGGTAAAGGTCCAGCGTTCAGGGCTCAAGGAATGACGAATGAAGAAGAAGCGACAGAAAGGGATGAGGGGTGTGGAAATTGAATTTGTCGTGGTGGGTTTTGGTTTCGCGGCGATGGTGAAATGCACTTTACGTGCAGCGCGCATCTCCTTTTCATCCGCCAATGAGCAACCCTCGCAGATTTGTCACCGCAGCAGAAAAGGTCGATTTTCAGTCCCCATGGACACTCGAAGAGTGGATGTGCCGGAACGACATCGTCGACAACGAGCAGTTGCTGATGGTGCGTGCCAACATGGAGCCCGGCCGGTGCCATCCTTTCCACACGCATCCGACGCGGGAGGAGATCATCTTCATCGTTTCCGGTCGAGCGGAGCAGTGGGTGGGCAAGGAGCATCGAGTGCTCGGTCCGGGCGAGATGGCGTTCATTCCCATGGGCGAGGTGCATGGGACGTATAATCCTTTCAACGAACGGCTGGTATTCCTGGCCATCCTGTCGCCAGCCAAGGCAGAGGAGCCGGGGATTGTGGATGTCTCGGCTCAGGAGCCGTGGGCTTCGTTGCGTGGCGCGGAGTTCCCGCCGTGCACGTAGAGGGGAAAAACGTCCAACGTCGAACATCCAACGCTGAA
>JAYUWZ010000500.1:0-1625 GCA_043753265.1 Verrucomicrobiaceae bacterium | reverse complement strand
GATAGTAGGCGAGTTCGTCCCAACGATGTACGGCTTCAACAGCTTCAAGAAAGGCCTCAAGCCCGCCGACTACGCAGGGAAATAGCGAGCGCGAGGAGCGCAGACGCGCGCCGTATGTAGTCCCGCCTTTAGGCGGAATGCACCTTTCGAATCACAGCGACGCCTGGATTGCTTCAGGCGTGCTCTACCAAATCTTCATGGTTCCTTCCGCCCAAAGGCGGGACTACGTACCGCTCTTCGCCGCCATCCCCCGAACGTACTCATCCACCGCCTCGCGCCAGTCCCGAGGCCGGTAGCCGGTGAGCCCTGCCAGCTTGTCCGTGCTCATGGCCGTGTACGGGGGGCGCTTCGCCACGAATGCCTTCAGGTCGGCCATCTCCAGCGGCGCCACCATGCGGGCCTTGAGTGAGATGCCCGCTGCCGCGGCGCAATCGAGCGCGTGCTGCCCGTATTCCTGCCACGTGCAGTGGCCCCCGTTGGACAGATGCAGAATACCGCCGACGGGGGTTTCAAAAAGCAAAGGCCGGAGCAGTTTCGCGGAATCAGTCGTATACGTGGGTGTGGCGACCTTGTCGGCAACTGCCGATACCGTCTCCTCACTCCGCGCGCGCTGCACGATCTGGTCGACGAAGCTCGGCTTGTCCGGCCCAAAGACCCAGCTCACGCGCACCACGAGACCCTGCCCCCCGGAAGCAGTGAGCACTCCTGCCTCCCCCGCCCTCTTCGACGCGCCGTAAATACTGATGGGCACCGCGGCATCCTCCTCCGTGTAAGGCTCCGTCTTCGCACCATCAAAGACGTAGTCGGTGCTGATGTGGATGATGCGCGCCCCTTTGTCCTGGCAAATGTCGGCAAGCACCGTGGGCGCCTGGGCATTGAGCTGGAAGGCTTCCTCTTCCTCCGCCTCACAGCGATCCACATTCGTCTGGGCGGCGCAATTCACGAGCACACCAAAGTCCCATTGCTTCATCGCGGCGCGCATCTGGGGCACATCCCACGCGAGATCGAATTCCACCCGCGTAAGCCCAATCACGCTCTCGCCAGCCGCCCGCCATTCCCTCGCCAGCGCAGCTCCGAGACGTCCATTCGCTCCCACAATTACAATGTTTCGATTGCTCATAAATCTATAGCTGCAACATCACGATCCGCCGGTTTTTCGTATCAGCCACGAAAACGCGCATGAGGTTGTCCACGGCGATTCCCCAGGGGGTTGCGAATTCGCCACTTCCCCCACCCGTGGCACCGTAGCGGCCCAGTAATCGCCCATCCACCGAGACTTTGCTGAGACGGCCTGCACCATATTCGATCACGTAAAACGCCCCATCCCCGGCCAGGGCAATGTCGTACGGGAGATTGAAGGGAAGCGCACTGGCACCTCCGCCGTGCGCGCCGAGCAGGCCCACGTATTCGCCACTGTCCTTGTAAACAAGGACGCGATTATTCACCGCGTCGGCCACATACACCTGTCCGCCGTGCCACACCAGGCCGCTGGGACGCTGAAACTGCCCGGGCCCGGTGCCCGCGCTGCCAAATTCGCGCAGCCACACCCCATCCTTTGAAAACACCTGCACACGGTCGTGCCCTCCGTATTCGCACACATAGAGATTCTCGGCGGCGTCCTTGGT
>JAYUWZ010000499.1:0-3790 GCA_043753265.1 Verrucomicrobiaceae bacterium | reverse complement strand
TGGCGGGCACGGTGATGTTGCCCGGAGCGAAAATCTGCGGTGCTGTGCCGTCGACCACCACCGGCGTGGTTGCGGTATCCGCAAAATTGCCGAGAGAGTCCGAGATGCGCCCATGGACCATATGCACGCCCTCAGGGAGGGTGAAACTAGGCGAAGCATTGGAACCGGGAGGCACCACCACAGTGTTTCCCACGCGCACCGAGTAGGTCAGTGGCAGCGAGGCATCAGTCCACCCTGCAAAGGTTGCAGTGAGCAGTGTGGCCGGCGTCACGGGGGAGGAAGGTGTCACAACGAAGGACCCGCCATTAGGCGGCACGGTGTCGGGGCCGAAAACGTAGGCAAAGCCTTTGTCCAACGCTACCCTGTCGATGTAAGGCGCACCGAGAGCGACGGTGGTGCCGTCGATTGCAACCCGGTAGCCAAAGGCGTCGCCCGCCACTGGGTATGGATTGTCCAGCGTGGCCACTGGCACTGTGGGTGTGGCGCTGTTCAAGTCATACACATACACGGTGCCGGCATTAGCCGCTCCCGCATCATCTCTGTCGTCTTCGTGAGCACCCACCACCACCCGCGTTCCGGAGATAGCTACCGCGGAGCCGAATTGATCTTGCAGGTATGGGCTGGGATTATTCAGCGTGGCCACCGGAACCGTGGGTGTTCCGCTGCTCACGTCATAAACATACGCACTCCCGGCATCGATCGCTCCCGTGTCGTCCCGCCATCCCCCCACGACCACACGGGTGCCGGATATGGCCACTGAGAAACCAAAAAAGTCAAAAACCGCTGGAGTGGGGTTATTCAGAGTATGCACGGGGACGGTGGGGGTGATGCTGTTCAGATCGTATACGTACACACTCCCACTCCCGGTCGCTCCAATACTTGTTCCGAAAGCCCCGACTACTATCCGCATGCCGTCAAGGGCCACCGAATGACCAAAATTGCCTGCGCTGGGGTTCTTCAGTGTGACTGCGGGCACCGTAGGCGTTTCGCTGCTGAGGTCATACATGTAAACTATCTGTGAGCTTCCAGCGGTAACGATAACCCGTGTTCCGGAAATCGCTGCCGTCGCTCCGAAATAGTCCTCCGTCACCGGGTTGGGATTATACAGCGTGAATACCGGTACCGTGGGAGTGGCGCTATTCATGTCGTACACGTATGCGCTCCCGGCTTCGTTTGCTCCCGTGTCGTCGCGGGGTGCAGTCACAACCACACGTTTTCCAGAAACCGCTACAGACGAGCCAAAATGGCTCGCCGGGCTGGGATTCTTTAGCGTGGCAAACGGTACCGTGGGCGTCCCACTACTGAGGTCGTACACATACGCGATTCCTGCATTCGGCTCTCCCGTGTCATTAAATGGGGAGCCTGGGGAGCCCACCACCATGAGGGTGCCGGAAATCCCCACGGAAGTGCCGAAATAGTCTCCCGCCGCCGGACTGGGGCTGTTCAGAGTTGCAACAGGTATTGCAGGCGTGCCACCGCTCATGTCATACACATACGCGCTCCCGGCTCCGCTCCTTCCCGTGTCGTCCCCATAAGCGCCCACTACTACCCGCGCGCCAGAGATCGCCACCGACCAGCCAAAGCGATCGTCCACCGCCGGTCCAGGGTTGTTCAGTGTGGCCACTGGCACCGTGGGTGTGGTGCCACTCACGTCATAAACATACGCGCTCCCGGCATTGGTCGCTCCTGTGTCGTCATCGTAAGCCCCTACCACCACGCGCGTGCCGGAGATGGCTACCGCGAAACCGAAGCGATCATACGGTGCCGGTCCCGGGTTGTTCAACGTTGTCACTGGTACCGTGGGACTCCCGCTATTCATGTCATATACATATACGCTCCCAGCGTTGGTCGCCCCAGTGTCGTCCTCGTAAGTCCCCACCACCACGCGCGTGCCGGAAACCGCCACCGAGTAGCCGAAGAAGTCATTCTCCGCTGGGCTGGGATTGTTCAGCGTGGTTACGGGTATTGTGGGGGTCCCACTGTTCATCTCATAAACATACGCCCTCCCGGCCCCGCTCGCTCCTGTGCCATTCAGGTGAGCTCCCACGATCACCCTCATCCCGGAAATCGCCACCGAGCGACCGAATTGCACCCCTCCGGTCGGACTGGGGTTGTTCAGCGTGACCGCTGGCACCGTGGGGGTTCCGCTACTCAAGTCATAAACGTAAGCGCTGCCGATATTGGTTGCTCCGGTGTCGTCCAGGCGAGCCCCTATTACCACCCGCGTGCCAGAGATATCGACCGAGCAGCCGAACTGATCATCTGCAGCAGGGCTGGGGTTGTTCAGTGTGAGCACGGGAATCGTGGGTGTGGCGCCAGCGAGGTCATAAATATACGCGCTCCCGGCATCGATCGCTCCCGTGTCGTCCAGACAAGAAGTCACAACTACCCGCGTGCCGGAGATCTTCACCGATGCGCCGAACTGATCATTCACCGCTGGGCTGGGATTGGGCAGCAGGAAGAGCAGCGCCCCGGTTGTCGAGTCGAACACCTTCACCACGCCGGAGTCCTCACCTCCGATGTCATCATAGGGTGCTCCAACTACCGCATAACCTCCATCCACCGCTGTGGTGTAGCCGAGTTGCGCGCCATATTGCACTCCCACTGGAGGAGGCGGAATAGAGTGCAAAAGCGTATTGGGCACCTGTGCTGCCAGCGGTTGGGAAGCAAGCATGGTGGCAGCAAGCAGAGCGAGGAGTCTTGCGGCCATTTTCAGAGGATGGGGACAGCGGAAAGAACGGCGTCGGGATTTGGCGTCGTGAAGCATTGGGTTGGGCTGAATAGTGGGGTTGAATCGCTAAACACAGCAAGTTATGCGCCTTGGGGCAGTCGGACAGGGTTACACCAAGGGTGGAGGGTGTGATTTAAAGTATGGGTAGTGTGGGTGATAAAAAGTGAAAAGGGCACGCACAAACCTACGGTAGTTCGTGGAGTGCGGCAGCCCTCTGCCGCTTTGAATGATGGGTGGGAACTTTGGGCGGGCTGGTAGGGTAAACTATGCAGATTCTCCTGTGCGATCACTCAGCCATACCGCCCCCCGCCTACGCCCACCCTCCAAAGCGGCAGAGGGCTGCCGCACTCCACGAACTGGCGTAACATTGCTCCCCCTTTCCCCGTTCACCCGCCCCTACTTTAAATCACGCCCAAGGGTGGAAAGGCGACGTGCTGCCGCCGGGCGAAATCGCAGCCGTACAGGTAGAAGGAACCTGGCGACTCGCTTCGATTGGAGCGCGTGCTTCATTGCATCGCAGAAAGGCAGGAAGCGCTGCTCCCATACGGTGGAGAACGTGTTTGTTGTTTGTAACGAAGGTACGAAACCCAGGATTGCAGGCCAGTAACATTCGTTTCTGGAAAGTCCGCAAATCGACGAATCCGACGGATAGCGTGCCCTCGGCCCATCCCGCATTTCCGTGCGAGGGGACCAATGAGTCCAACGAAAATCGACCCAACGTTTACACAATGAAACTCCGAAGAATACTCTCTTCAGCCGTCGCCGCGCTTGCTGCGGTGGTGCTGCCCGCGGGCACCGCTCAAGCCGACTACACGCTGCAAATCCTCCACTACTACGGGGAAAGCGGCCTCCTCGGCGTGGAAACCGGCCCCATCATGGGCGCAATGATTGATCGGTTCGACGATCAATACGCCAACACCCTCGTCATCGGCGAGGGCGATAGCTTCATTCCCGGCCCCTGGCTCATCGCTGGTGCGGACCCCGTCCTCAATGCCGTGCCCGGAATCGGTGCCACGGCGCTGGGGCGGCCCGACATCGCCATCATGAACGCCTTTGGCA
>JAYUWZ010000498.1:0-1629 GCA_043753265.1 Verrucomicrobiaceae bacterium | reverse complement strand
ACCCAGCAGGCGGAGTTCTTCATAGCAGGCGGATCGCCTTACACCATCGGCATCCAGACCCAGAGCACGATGACCGAGGACAGCGATGGGGATAGTCTTCCTGATGGATGGGAGATCACCAACAGCCTCGATCCCGCACAGGCAGGCGCTGGCGTGAATGGCAGCGCAGGCGACCCCGACGGTGATGGCCGTAGCAATCGCGAAGAATACGCCTTTGGTGCGAATCCGCAGGTTTCCGATGCCGCGCTCAGCAGCGCCACCATTACCCGAGTCACCCCGGGCACCTGCACCATCACCTGGCACACCGCAGTGGGCATCACCTATCGCGTGGAGTTTCGCAATGACACCACCCAAGCCTGGGAGACCGCTGCGAGCGTGATTAATGGAACCGGCGGCAATGTGAACTGGACCGACAACGGAGCGGAAACGGACACCCCGCCCAGCGCGGAAATCCGCCGCCTCTACCGGATCAGGGCGGTCATTCCGCCCCAAATGTAGCGCGGACTTCCAGTCTTCCAGTCCGCTCTTGGTGGGCTGCCTGGCTGCAGCTCTCCCACCCCACAATCCCTCCCGATGCGGAGTGGAAGTCCGCGCTACTCTGCCTCCCTCACGCAAACGTACAGTCTGCGTCCAGCGCAGCCTTCAGCAGTTTCAGATATTTGGCTCGCGGGATTTCATAGGTGCCGAAATTGAGCAAGTGCTGCGTCGTCCACTGGGTGTCCAGCAGTTGGAGACCGCGCTCGCGCATCCGCATTACGAGGCCGTGGAGCGCCACCTTTGAGGCATCGGTGACCTCGTGAAACATGCTCTCCCCAAAGAAGGCACCATTCAGCGCCACCCCGTAGAGACCGCCTGCAAGCTTTCCGTCCCTCCACGTCTCCACGGAATGCGCGTGGCCGAGGTGGTGGAGATTCACGTAGCTGGAGACGATTTCCTCGTTGATCCATGTCTCCTTCCGCAGCGCGCAGGCCCGCATGACCGCTTCGAATGCGGTGTTCACGCGGATTTCAAAGAGGTTCTTTTTCAACGTGCGGCGCAGCCCGTGCGGCACGTGGAATCGATCATCAATCGGGATGATTGCCCTTGGGTCCGGGGAGAACCATGAAATCTCCCCGTTGTGTGCTGCCATGGGGAAGGCGCCGCTGCGGTATGCATACAAAAGCAGGTCGGCTGGAATCATTGCGCCGGACTAGTAGCGTGAATCTCGCGGCGTTCAACCGGGCATGAATCCTCCGCGCAAAATTTTGCGATTTCACCCATGTGCCAGCAGTCGCCTACTTCACCGCGGCGGCAGCGAGCTCGCAGAATTTATCGCGCAGTTCACCGCCTTTGGGCACCAGCACATTGGCCACCATAAAGACCACGGTCATCTTCTTTTCGGGGTCCACCCAGCCATGCGTGCCGAAAGCACCACCATGACCAAAGGAGGTTGTGCCAAACGCATTCGTCACCTTCTTTTCCGCGCCATTCGTGAACCACCCCAGTCCGTACTGGATCGTCTTCCCCCCGGCAGTGTGGGGCTTCGTCATCTCCGCGATCGATTTCTCGGTCAGGATGCGCTTGCCGTCCAACTCGCCGCCATTGCGGATCATTTCGTAAAAGCGCGCCATGTCCAAGGCCGTGGAGAAC
>JAYUWZ010000497.1:0-1629 GCA_043753265.1 Verrucomicrobiaceae bacterium | reverse complement strand
GACAATAAACGTTCGCGGCGCCGTGGCCATTGAGGAGCGTCGATTCGAGGAGGGCGCGGAATTCTGCAAAAACGCCCTCAAGCTGGATTCCGAGTTTTTCCCTGCAAAGTTCAACCTTTGCGAAATCCCATTTCTGCAAGGCAAATACGCGGAGGCCCGCAAGGCGTGGGAGGAATTGCTGGCCAGCTACCCGATCGACCCCGTTACGAAAAAAGAGGATGGCACTCCCGAACTCCTCACCTACCGCATCTACCTCTGCTACATCTTGGAGAAGGACAAGCCGAACGCCAAACTCTGGCTCGAAAAGATACCCTTTCCATCCATCACTCCCTCCTACCACTACGCCCAGGCTGTATGGGAACGCTCGCAGGGCAATGAGGTAAAATGGGGCGAATTTTTGGAAGAAGCGGAGTTTATCTGGCCCGAAGAGAAGCGGGCCAATTATACGGACGTACTGATTCAACTGGGGTGGATGAAGCCCCGCCACACGAATGCCCCCAACGCAAAGTAACGGTTTAGTAAGCAAGGCGGTCAATTGGCCCCGTCCCTGCTAGCTAACGGGGTTCGATTATCCTCCACTACAATGTCCGACGCCCAGACAGAACCATGCCCAGCCTGCGGATCCATCCTCGATGTGACCGGAGCCCAGATATTTGCAGAGCGCACGTGCCCCGTGTGCGGCACTCAGATCAATGTGCGCCGCACCTTTGGTCACTATGAACTCATGACTGCGGTGGGTCATGGCGGTCAGGGCATCGTCTACCGTTCCATCGATAATACGCTGAATCGCCTGGTGGCCCTGAAGCTGTTGCGCACCGAGTATAGCAGCGACCCGGAGTTTGTGACCCAGTTCGAATCCGAGGCCCGCGTAACGGCCTCGCTGAACCACCCCAACGTGGTGCGGGTGTTTTCATTCGGTTCCGGCGAGGGTCACGTCTTCCTCGCCATGGAGCTGGTGGACAAGGGAACATTTGATGACCTGCTGGAAAAGCTCGGACGCGTCCCCGAGGCCCGTGCCCTGCAAATCGGCATCGAGATCGCACAGGGATTGAGGGCCGGTTTTGAAAAGGGCCTGATCCACCGCGACGTAAAGCCCGGCAACATTCTCTTCGCCGAGGACGGCACATCCAAGATTGTGGACTTCGGCCTCGCCATGTTCTTCGAGCAGAGCGCCTCGCAGACCGGGGAAATATGGGGAACGCCCTATTATCTTTCCCCGGAACGGCTCAACCGCGTGCAGGAGGATTTCCGAAGCGACATCTATTCCCTGGGCGCGACGCTATTTCACGCCATCGCCGGCCGCCCGCCGTTCGAGGCGGAGGATGCCAGCCACGTGGCGCTGAAGCATCTGCGTTCCACGGCAGTGAGCATCCAGGCCTTTGCGCCCGACGTGAGCAATGCCACTGCCTACGTAATCAATCGCACGCTCCTCAAAAATCCGAATGAACGCCAGCAGAGCTACGATGAATTTATCGAGCAACTCCAGTTCGCCCGCGATGAAGCGATGGCTCGCGCGAGTGGGGGAGGGCAGCAGAAGTCGCGAGTAGTGCTGGACGACGCCGGCTCGCAACGGGCCTCCAGCTGGGTCACGATTGTCACCATTGTGATTCTCGTCGCAGGAATTGGAGT
>JAYUWZ010000496.1:0-3800 GCA_043753265.1 Verrucomicrobiaceae bacterium | reverse complement strand
AACCCGTCATACTGGTATTAAAGCAGGATTCGCCCACCACAGTGCCAGTGGCACCAAAGGCTTCCCCGTGAAAACAACGACCATCTTCGAGAGCGAGTACTGCGCGCATTTTGCGCGTGCAATGTGCGCACAGCGGCGCGAGTGGCGAGGGAAAAATGCAGATTTTGCACGCGGATTAACCATTTCCCTCTACGCCAGCTTCCGGAAATACTTCCGGTGCTCCCGGACCCGCTTCTCCAACCGCTTGCGCAGCTCGCCTAGCGCCTTGCTGGGCTTGCTCTTTGCAAGAGCCACGCAGAGCCCGGCCATTCCCAGCGCATCCCCTGCATTCACGTACTCCGGCGCGATGCGTTTGCGCGGCCCGCAGTTGTGGTAATTCCCCAGCGCCACACACATCGCGGCAGTGCGGTAATGATAGAGCGCATAGGCCGTGGCCTCGCACGTCCCTCCCTGCATCAGCGCCCGCTGATGCTTGATGCCGCTCTGCTTCGCGCACTCCTGCAATTGCGCCGTCGCCTCCGAGTCAAAGATGCTCGTGCGGTCGCCCACGCGGATAATCACCCCCGCCCCCATCTCCACCGGCCCGCCTTTCACACTGCTCGTCTCCAGTGAGACCACAGTCATTTCGCGCGGAATCACACCGCTCTTCGCCATCTCAATGGCACCGATGAAGCCCACCTCTTCTGCACGCGTGAACAACCCATATGCCGAGCATTTCGCACCCGAGCGTTCCAGTTCGTGAAACATCGCCACGATGCATGCGCACCCAATCAAATCATCGCAAGCACGTGAATAAATCGCCCCGCGCCGCAACTCATAAGCGGGCAAATCCCACATGCTGAATGCGCCGAACTTCTGACGCGCGGGTTTCTTTTTCAGATACTCCTCCGGCACTCCGCCCAGGAATTCGCGACCCACGTATGCCGGGTGATCCATGTGTGCCGCAAACGCATACCGGGCCCTGGCAGGCCCGCGTTGATACAGCGCCATCACATTTCCAAACGCATCGATGGTGACGCTCACGTGCGGCAGACCTGCAAGCTGCCGCAGGATCTCCGCGCGCACCGCATCCTCGTGAAAGGGAGCCGTGGGCTGCTCCAGAATCGCACGGACAATCGATAAAAATGGACGCATCCCAAAACGTTTCCAAGAAAGAGCGCTCGCTTGCGAGGCGTTTTCGCCGTTAAGCGAACATCAATGCCGCTCTGGAAAAACATTCGACACCGTATGGAAGCCGCCGTTCTACGCGCGGTCGCCTGGGTGATTCCGCGCCTTTCCCGCGACCGGTGTGTGCGCCTCGCCAACGGCCTCGGCGAAATCGCCTACCGCTTGGACGTGCGGGGACGCACCGTGGCACTGGAAAATCTGCAATGCGCATTTGGCGAAACCATGAGTCCCGCGCGCCGCGAGGAAGTATCCCGCCAGAGCTACCGCAATTTCGCGCGCACCATGCTCGACCTTTTCTGGTCACCCGCCTTTGCGGACCCCGCAAACCGCAAATGGGTTCGCATCGAAAGCTGGCCGCGCCCTCACGAAATGCTCGGCCCCGGAAAGCCCGGCGTCATGTTTCTCACGCTCCACTTCGGAAACTGGGAGTGGGCAAATCTCGCCTGCGGTTTCGCGGGTTACACATTCCCCGCCGTAGCGGAGCATTTCAAAAACCCCGCCCTCACCCCCGTTTTCACCCGGTTGCGTGAAATCAGCGGGGCCACCATCATTCCCCAGGAAAACTCACTGCTGCGCATGCTCAAAACCGTGAAGCGCGGGGGAGTTACCGCAATGCTCGCCGACCTGACTGTTCCCCCCAGCCAGGCCGCCACCATCATTCAGGCATTCGGCATGGAGCTCTGCGTCAGCGTGATGCACGCCGTGCTCGCACAGCGCGGCAATGCCACGATCATCCCGGTCATCTCGCGTCCAGACCCCGATGGCGGCTGCACCATGCTCGTTGCTCCCCCTCTCCCTCTGGCACCGGGGGCCACATTCCGCGAAATTGCCCAGCAATGCTGGGATTTCTACGAACCGCAAATCCGCAAAAATCCCGGCTTTTGGCTTTGGTCCTACAAACACTTCCGCTATAGACCTCGGAGTGCCACCACCAGCTACCCCCCCTACGCCAATGAATCCGGTGCCTTCGAAAAACTCCGCCGCCGCGAGCTTCCCAAATCCTAGCCGGTCTACGGTATTTCCTCCCGTGGCACAGCCACTGCTTTCCTAACCCATAACAAGGCCCAATCAATGAACTTCCTCGTAGTTGACGATAACAGACTCCTGAACCGCTTCCTGACGACTTACCTTCGCAGCAAGGGCCACAGTTGCTCCTCCCTGACCGACAGCTCGAAAGTTCTGAGCTGGCTGGATCTTAATCCCTGCGATGCCATCATCCTGGATATCGGCATGCCGAAAATCGACGGTATCTCCCTGATTTCCATGATCCGGGAAAAATTCGCGACTCTTCCCATCGTCATGTTTACCGGGCTGGGTTACGACGAGGAAGCCATGCAAGCCGCTCGCAAGGCCGGTGCCAATGGCTACGTGAGCAAAGGCCTGGGGCCCTCCGAAATTTACTCCGCACTCATCCGCGTGCTGAGCCAAAATCAGGCAGCAGCCGCTCCCGCCCCAGCCAAAGCCGCGGAAGCATAGGCGACAAACGGGAAGTTCCCGTCTCCACTTTTCACTTCTCCACGTCTCACGTCGAGCGCCCCCTCTCCGCAAGAAACTGCACAATCCCCTCAGCCATTTTCTGGCTGATTCCCGATATACGAGCAATCTCGTCCGCAGTCGCCTTGCGAATGCGTGCCACGCTGCCAAATTTCCTCAGCAGCGCCTGCTTGCGCGTGTCGCTCACCCCCGGGCAATCATCCAACACGCTCTCCGAGACCCGGCGCTTCATCAGCAATTGATGATATCCATTTGCCCAGCGATGCGCTTCGTCGCGAATGCGCTGTAGCATCTTCAGCGCGCCACTCTCATGCGAGAGAATCAGCGGCACGGGCCGCTCCGGTCGGTAAATCTCTTCAAACTCCTTCGCCAGTCCGATAATCGGCACGTCGTCAAACAGGCCGAGTTGTTGCAATTCCTTGCACGCCGCACCGAGCTGGCCCTTGCCGCCGTCCACGATGATGAGGTCCGGCAGCCTGGGAATCGTCGGGTCGGCGTCGCTGTCGTTCACCCGTTTCACCGCATCGCGCATCCGCTCCTGCGAGAGTTCCGGATCATATTCCACCTGCGTGCCGTCATCGCGAAGCGTCACCCGGGCGTTCTGCTCGGAGGCTTCCCGGAGCACCCGTGCATACCTGCGGCGCACCACCTCCGCCATGCTCGCAAAATCATCCTGGCGACCCTCGAGTGTCTTGATGCGAAACCTCCGGTAAAGATGCGTCGCCGGGCGGCCATCCATGAAACACACCATGCTCGCGACCACATGTGTGGTGCTGATGTTGGAAATATCGAAGCACTCCATCCTGCGCGGCGGCCCCGGCAGGCCGAGCGCCTCGCCCAGCTCAGCCAGATCGGTCTCCGGATTAATCGCACCCGGCAGCTTCAGCCGGTGCCGCATGGTGGTGGT
The DNA here is from genome assembly GCA_043753265.1 of Verrucomicrobiaceae bacterium. Classification (GTDB taxonomy): domain Bacteria; phylum Verrucomicrobiota; class Verrucomicrobiia; order Chthoniobacterales; family Chthoniobacteraceae; genus SXWH01. Next base: position 232 of record JAYUWZ010000496.1, on the reverse strand, counting down.
GTACCGGGTCATGCTCTTCGTCGTGGCTCGCAGGTCATCGAGCATGTTCCGCAGTTCCGCGGCGCGTTCAAAATCCAGCTTCGTGGCAGCCGCACGCATCTCCAGTTCCAGCGCATCAAGCATCTCTTTCGATTGCCCGTCGAGAAACTGGCACGCCGCCGCGACGCGCTCCTTGTATTGCTCCGCCGTGGTATCGGCCAGCTTCATGGGCACCTGGTAGGTGCTGCTTTTC
>JAYUWZ010000495.1:0-8002 GCA_043753265.1 Verrucomicrobiaceae bacterium | reverse complement strand
GGGGGAGGTCAATGGGAAAGGGGGACGTGCGGAGTCGGTGGAAAACGCGGGGCGCGCCTTGGAGTGCGGTGGCAGAGTGTAACGGCGACACCGCCTTTGGATGGGATTGAGGGTTGGGAAGGGCTCACTCACCAATCCGGGATCCATTTCGATTCGAACGATGGCTCCCCAAAATGAACCACCATTTGCAAAGCGAAGGCGGCGTCGCCGTTACACTCTGCCACCGCAGTCCAAGGCTTCGCTCGCTAGGCCGAAGGTCGCCAGTAGGATTGGACGCCGAAAGTAAGATGATCTACCAATTTCCGATGTCGTCGTTGGTGCCGGGTTTGCCGTCGGGGCCTGCGGAGAATACTTCGAAGCCATCCTTGGAGCGAGTTCCGGCCAGTCTGTAGTGAAATGGATTCCCCCATGGATCTTTTAGCTCTACGGGGAGCTTCAAGGCTTGAATGCCTTGCTCGGCAGTCGGGAAGGCCCCGTGGTGAGCCTTGTATCCTTGGATCACTTGCTGAAGAGCCTTCACCTCGGCTGCGGCGCTAGCCGCTTTTGAGAGTCTCGCATGGGCGCAGGGAATCGCACACACAAGAGCCACTGCGCACAACCAGCGCCGCGGGAGGGTGAACATGGGGTGATTTTAGCCCTTTTGTGAAATAAGAACAAGGCTGCAATCCCGCGATGGTTGACGTGGGGCTTTGGTTTTGCTCCTTTCGCCGCTCATGAAGCTCACCCTCTTCGCTCTCCTCGCAGGATTTTTCGCCACCGGCTGCACGAACACGCTGTATAATCACCGCAACGATTTCAAGCCGACCGACCGCAAGGGCGCTTGGAATGACCAGTATCAGGCGGTGAAGAAGGGCGAGGAGCCTCCTGTGCCGCAGGCTAAGGAGAAGAAGTAATCCTGCCGGAGCGTGGATGCGCTCACCCATACCGAGCTCGCAGCGCTCTCGCGTCTGCGGGCCAAGTTTCTCGATGGCTCAAATAGCGGCGGCGCTTATTGGCGCGACGAGGCGGAGCTTGCCTTGTACGACCGCACGTTTGCGGAGCGCATCGGGTGGAAATGGGATGCGGTGCTGGATGAACTCATCGCCCGCGCATGGCGGCCATCGGCGAAGCATGTAATTGACTACGGTTGCGGCAGCGGGGTCGCCGGGCGCAGGGTGCTCGGGGCGTGGGAGGGATTTGAATCGCTCACGGTGGTGGATGTCTCCCCGGCAGCGGTGCGCTATGCGGAGCAGCGGGCTCGGCTGGCGAATCCGGGTCTGCAAATCACCGGCACGCATGTGAGCTCGCTGGGCGAGGTGCGGGCAGGATCGGTGCTGCTGGTGAGCCACGTCATCAATGAACTGACCGCACCGGGCCGTGCGCAGTTGCTGGCGCTGGCGCGGAAGGTAGACGAGGTCATCTGGGTGGAGGCGGGCACGCATGCGGAGAGCCGCGCGCTGATTGGCGTGCGCGAGGAATTGCGCGGTGCTTTTTCCGTGGTCGCGCCGTGCACGCATGGGGAGCGGTGCGGGATGCTCACGGTGGAAAATGCGCATCACTGGTGCCATCACTTTGGACGGGTGCCGAGCGCGGCGTTTCAGGATTCGGGGTGGGCGCAGTTTGGCAAGGAGCTGGGGATCGATATCCGCTCACTGCCGTACAGTTTTCTGGTGCTCTCGAAGGCTCCGTATACGGAAGCTGCGGGCGGAGCGCGGGTGATTAGGAATCCGCGGGAATTGACGGGGCGGATGGAATTGCTGGCCTGCGATGCGAGTGGCGTGGCGGAGGTGACGCTGCAAAAGCGGGATGGGGCGGGGCTTTATAAGGATTTGCAGAAGGGGCGGGCGGCACCGGTGCAGCGGTGGCAGGTGGTGGATGGGAAGGTGCGGCCTGAGGTGGGGGAGTAGGTTTCCTCACAAGGTGGTCCAAAGCCTGGCGGCATGCTCGGATGCGCTGCTTTCTTTTTGCAGGGGCCGCAATTTCCCCACATTTTTTCGTTTCTTTCGGCGAAAATCGGCTAGGAGTCACCCCCGCATGAAAATCCTCTCTACCATTGCCGCTGCACTCGCCATCGCCACTCCCGCCGACGCCCAGGTGGGGCGTGAAAAGGGTGAAGCCTTTCTGACTGAAAACGCCAAGAAAGAAGGCGTGAAGGCCACTGCGAGTGGGCTGCAATACAAGGTCGTGAAAGAAGGTACGGGCAAGCAGCCGACCGCCGCCAACACGGTGAAGGTGCACTACCGTGGCACGCTCATCGACGGCAAGGAATTCGACAGCAGCTACAAGCGCAACGAGCCCATCGAGTTTCCGCTGAATGGCGTGATCAAGGGCTGGACCGAGGGGCTTCAGCTTATGAAGGAAGGCTCGAAGTATCAGCTCTTCATCCCGTCGAGCCTGGCCTATGGCAAGCGTGGCGCGGGCGACCTCATCGGGCCCGATGAGACGCTGATTTTTGAAGTGGAGTTGCTTGAGGTGAAGTAGCCGAGGCTACTAGCACCTTAAGGGTTATCCACATGGGTGAGTGCGAAGTGCCGCCAGGCTTTGGACAGCATTACTAACAAGTGTAGAGAGCGCCGAAACGAGCACAGCACGTGAAGTGCGTGTGGCAAGCCTAGGCGCGACACCGCCTTCGGATGGGATTGCGGGTGTGGAGGGCTTGCTTCAACTGGATAATGTCTATTTCGATTCGAACGCGGGCTTTCATATCGCACCATCATTCGCAAAGCGAAGGCGGCGTCGCGCTTAGGCTTGCCGCCGCACTCCATGTGCGCCCCGCGTTTCGGAGCCAATCGACTTGTGAGTAATCCTCAGGTCAAACCGCCGCAGTCCAAAGGCTGGCGCCTTGCTCGGTTGCTCCTCTCATTTACCGAAAGCGCCCGGCGCGATTTGGAGCCTGAGGAACGAACTCCGTACGGTCTCTACGGCTTCAGGTGTTTTTGGAAGAAGGCCAGGGTGTCGGTGGCGAAGCGGTCCTGGTTTGGCTTTTTGCCCCAGCCGTGGCCTTCGTCGGGGAAGAGGACGTAGGTGGATTCCACGCCTGCTTTTTTCAGGGCGGCGTCGAGGCGCTCGCTGTGGTCGGGGGGCACGAGGGCATCGAGCGCTCCGTGAAAGATGAGGAAGGGGGCGCTCCTGGCGTCGACCCGCCAGAGGGGTGACGCTTCGCGGGCGGCTTCCGGTTTTTCGGTGGGCGTGCCGCCGAGGAATTGGCGGACCATGTCGTTTACGGCGAGGCCGGCTTTTACCTTTTTGGTGAAGTCTTCCGTGAGGTCGGTGGGGCCGAAGAGATTCACCACGCATTGCACGCGGCTGGAGTATTTCGCGAGGGCGGCATCGGAGTTGTCGCGGGTGTCGGTGGTGCCGAGATAGGTCACCAGGTGCCCGCCGGCGGAGGCCCCGATGGCACCGAGGCGGGTGGGGTCGATGCCGTAGCGCTCCGCATTGGCGCGCACCCAGCGCACGGCGCGCTGGGTGTCGTCGAGCGCGGCGGGCCAGGTGTCTTTTCCTGCAAACGCGAGGCGGTAGTTGATGTTGAAGCAGACGAAACCGCTCCTCGCGCCAGCCGCGGCCATCACGGTCATGTCGCGCTTGTCGCCGCCGATCCAGCCGCCGCCGTGCACAAAGACGATGGCGGGGCGCGGGCTCGCGGCTTTGCCGACGGGGGTCAGGACATCGAGAAGGAGTGCCTTTTCACCCACGCGACCGTACTCCACGTCTTTCTCTGTCTTGAACTGTTGCGCGTGTGCGGTGAGCGCTAGGACGAGGAGCAGGAGGATACGGAGCATGCGATAGAGACGGTGGGGCAGGGGGAAAGGTGACGTCAATTGGGATGACGTGCCCAGCACATGTGCTCCAATCGACTCAAAAGATCCCGGTGAATTCGAAAAGCGATTCAATGCTTTTGAATTCGAACGGGATCCTTCAGTCGCTTAAAGCTCCATCAGGATGACAGCGAGAGGGGCGGAAGTCAGCCCCACGCCCTGTGCTGGGTTTCGCTCGACTAATGAAAACCTGACGCGGTGCGCCGGGCCTCAGATAGGCGGCTACTTCTTCTTCGGCTCGTAGCCTTTTGCGGGTTTGCCGTCGGCGCCGAGTTTGTCGGTGGCCCAGAGAATGCCGTTCGAGACGAGGTCGAGATACTTGGGATCTTCCACGGTGGAGTTGTTGTGTCCGATGGTGGTCGAGAAGACCTTTGTCTTCTTGGTTCCGTATTCATTGGTCCACACGACCACGCAGTCGTTGTTGCCGGGCGTGTCGCCGTCGCCCTGCTTGCCGCGGGCGAGGGATTTACCGGTAGTGATCTGGATGTTGTTGTAGAGTTCCTCGCGGCCAGTCACCCAGCCCACGATGCTCGCGGTGACGGGGTTTTTCTCATCGGCCACCGTGATGGTGATGGGAAGCTGCGGGCCGTGGCCGCTGGATTGCAGGCCGAGGTAGTCGAACCACATGGCCTCCGGGGTGCCGGGTGCGTGGGGCTTGCCGGGGTTGCCCACGCGGTAGCTGTGCATGCCGCAGTGCAGATTGATGCCGGGGATGCCGTCTTTGTGCGGGGCGAGCACGGCTTCGACGATTTTCGGGTCCTTGATGTCGGCGGCGCACTCATCGTGAATGATGACATCGAAGCCTTTTCCATAGTCGGCATTGCCAAAGATGGCGAGCGGGGGCTTGGTGCCCTTGTCGTCGCTATGGATCTGGGTGACCTCGGCATTGATGCGCTCCTCGATGCCCTTCTTCAAGATGTCCTTCTGCTTGGCGTAGTCGTGGCAGCAGCCGCCGGTGATGAGGAGGACTTTGAGGGGTTTGGCGTCCTGCGCGAGGAGCGAGGAGGTCGTGAATGCGGCGAGGGTGGCAAAGAGGGCGATGGATTTTTTCATGAAAGGCAAGGGTTGCTGCGCCCGGCGATACGCGCACGGAGGCGCGGGGACAACCAAGAAAGCACGCGGGCATTTGCAGGAGATTCAAAAATTTCGAGGTGAGCCTTGAGGTAGCGAAGGTGGACCGGGTGGAACCGCCAAGACGCGAAGACGCAAAGGGTTGAACCACGAAGACACCAGGGAATGGGATGGGAGCCGGGAAATTGTAACCGCGAAGTGCGCGAAGAACGCGAAGACATGCAGGGCAAACGGGATTTGGTATTCGGGTCGGTGGGCTGTGCCGCAAAATCAATTTGGGCGCCTGGATTGGTATTCTTTGGGGATGTTTCGCACAGAGGTACTAAAAAAGCGGAATCATCTTTTCTCGCGAAAGCGGCGCATGGTATTCAAGACGCGCTTGCACCGAGGGGGTTCCCTGTGCGTGTGTGTATCTTTGCCAAGCCATGAACTTTATTCGCCTGTTGTGCGCCTTTTGTTTCCTTGCGGTCAGCGCCCTGGCCAAGCCCACCATCATCATCGATGCCGGGCATGGCGGACACGACCGCGGCGGGATGCCCGGACAACGCATACCGGAGAAAGAATATGCGCTGGACGTGGCGAAACGCGTCGATGCCAAACTGCGCTCGGCCGGGTTTCGAACGGTGATGACCCGGAGCAGTGATGTGTTTGTGGGGCTGGGGCAGCGGTGTGCGATCTCCAACAGCCGCCGTGGCGCGGTGTTTGTGAGCATCCATTTCAACGGTGCGGCGAATTACGACGCGCACGGCATCGAGACTTACTATTACGGAAATCGTGCGAGCGGAGCGCTGGCCGCGGCGATTCATAGCAAGGTGCTTTCCGCCACCGGCGAAATTGACCGCCGGGTGCGTTCGCGTGGATTTTATGTGCTGCGAAAGAACCGCAATACGGCGGTGCTCTGCGAATTGGGATTTCTCACAAACCGGGGCGAGGCGCGCAACATCGCCTCGAGCAGATACCGGCAAAAGCTGGCCGACGCGGTGGTGGCGGGGATTCGCTCGCGCTACTAAAGACCGGCTATGCTGATTTCCTCCACAGCGATGCGGGCACTCGAGGAGCGGGCATTTGAGGGCGGGGTGTCGGCGGATGCGCTGATGGAAGAAGCCGGGCTCGGCATTGCGCGCGCAGTGCGGCAATTTTTCCCGTGGCCGGGAGTGTGCATCGCGGTCTTTGGGAAGGGAAATAATGGCGGTGATGCGCTGGTGGCCGCGCGGCATTTGTCGGAGGCGGGCTGGGATGTGCGGCTGCTGCCCGTTTTTCCACAGGCCGATTGGGGGGCGCAAGTGCGGGCAAAATACCAGGCGCTCGGAAGCCCTGCGTGTGCAGATGAGAAGTGTCTCGAAAGCGCGGTGGGGGCGGCGGGTGGCCGTGCGCTGATCGTGCTGGATGGGATACTCGGCACAGGATCGAGCGGTCCGCTGAGGGGTGAGATTGCCGGCATGACGCAGGGGATCAACGCGCTGCGTGCGCGTTCGCATGCCCATGTGTTTGCGCTGGATTTGCCGACGGGGCTCGATGGCGACACGGGCGCGGTTGCGGAGGGATGTGTGACCGCGGATACCACGCTGACGATTGGTTTTCCAAAGACTGGATTGGTTGCCGATGTCGCGACTGCTGTGGTGGGCCGCCTTGCGGTGGTGCCGCTGAGTGGCTTGCAGCCGGATGGGGATTCTGCGGCGGAGATTGTGGCAACGCCCGCGACCCTGCCCATGCTGCCGAGGCGGGCATTCGAGTCGCACAAGGGCGACTATGGCCGGGTGGGAATCATTGCGGGTTCGCCAGGGATGTATGGTGCGGCGGTGCTGTGTGCGACGGCCGCGGTGCGCGCAGGCGCTGGGCTGGTGACGCTGTATGCCCCGGTGGGAACGGCGGCGCATCTCGCTGCTGCCTGCCCGCCGGAGGTGATGGTGCAGGAGGTCGATTCGCTGCGCGAGTGTCTGAAGAAACGGCACGATGTGTTTGCGATAGGCCCAGGGCTTGGGTCTTTTGCGCCGTTCCCCAAGGATTGCCTGGTACAACCTTCCCAGACCGTCATTCAAATCCGGCAGTTCGTGGCGGAGTGCAAGCAGCCAGTGGTTGTGGATGCCGATGCCTTGAATGCGATCGGCAGTAATCTTTTTCTGTTGGAGGAATCCGACGCCGAGCGTGTGCTCACGCCACATCCCGGTGAGATGGAGCGGCTCGTGCCGGGTGCGGGTGCGATGAAACGGAGAGCGGTGGCTGCGCAATTTGCAGAGCGTTTTCCGCATTGCACCGTGCTGCTGAAAGGTGCGCGCACTGTGGTGGCCAAGGCTGGCGAGCCGCTGAGCTACAACAGCTCTGGCACGCCGGGAATGGCGGTGGGTGGAATGGGCGACACGCTCACGGGCGTGATTGCGGCGCTTATCGGCCAGCGTATGAAGCCGTATGACGCAGCACGTCTGGGCGCGTGGCTGTGCGGGCGGGCGGGGGAACTCGCGATTTCGCTCGGCGGGGAAACGGAGGAGACGCTCACGCCGACGCGGTTGGTGGACTTTTTGGCGAAGGCGTTTCGTGAACTGCGGGCGGGGTGCTTTTGAGGCAAAGGGTTGCCATTTCGCCGGGGATCGGCTTTCGATTTCGGTCTCCCGCCATGAACCGCCTTTTTTGCCTTTCCGCCTTTGCCATCTTCGTTGTCGCCGCAGAGGCAGCCACGCCCATGATTCAACGCGAACCTTTTTCTACCACCGCCGACGGCCAGCCCGTCGAGCGCTTCACCATCACCAATCGCCACGGAGCGTTTGCACGCTTCATCACGTGGGGCGCGACGCTCACCGAATTGCAGGTGCCGGACAAGGCCGGGAAGCTCGGCGAGGTGACGCTGGGCTTTGACGCGCCGGAGCCATGGCTGAAGCCGCACCCTTTTTTCGGCTGCATCGCGGGGCGTTTTGCAAACCGGATCGCGAAAGGAAAATTCACGCTGGATGGCAAGGAATACACGCTCGCCACGAACAACGGGGCGAATCATCTCCACGGCGGCAAGGTGGGATTCGACAAGAAAAACTGGAAGGCCACGACTGCTGAGAACACGGTCACTTTCACCTACGAGAGTCCCGCGGGTGAGGAGGGGTACCCTGGCACGTTGCGGGTGGCGGTGACCTATGGCCTGACAGATG